>NZ_JBFBDY010000352.1:0-6628 GCF_040683475.1 Kitasatospora sp. NPDC093558
CACCCCCGAACCCCCGGCCGGCTCCGGCGCCGTCCGCGACCGCTGGGAGTCCCTCGCCGCCCTCGTCCGGCTCGCCGAGGAGTTCGAGCGGACCAGGTCGGCCGCCGGCCAGAGCGTCGACCTCGCCGCCTACGTCGCCGAACTCGACGCCCGCGCCGCCGCCCAGCACGCCCCCGCCGTCGAAGGCGTCACCCTCGCCTCGCTGCACGCCGCCAAGGGCCTCGAATGGGACGCCGTCTACCTCGTCGGCCTCACCGAGGGCACCCTGCCGATCATCTACGCCAAGACCGACGAACAGGTCGAGGAGGAGCGCCGCCTCCTCTACGTCGGCGTCACCCGCGCCCGCAAGCACCTCTCCCTCTCCTGGGCCCTCTCCCGCTCCCCGGGCGGACGCGCCAGCCGCAAGCCCACCCGCTTCCTCGACGGGCTGCGCCCGGGCTCGGCCGCACCCGGCACGCGCACCGGCGCGCGGGGCGGACGCGGGGGCGTGGAGTTCGGCGAGCGCGCCGCCGGGCGGAAGGTCCGCGGACCGGTCAAGTGCCGCGTCTGCGAGCGCGTCCTGACCGACGCCGTCGAACGCAAGCTCCGCCGCTGCGAGAGCTGCCCGTCCACCATGGACGAGGCGCTGTACGAGCGGCTGCGCGAGTGGCGCGCCCGGCAGGCCAGGAAGCAGGGCGCCCCCGCCTACGTCGTGTTCACCGACGCGACGCTCATGGCGATCGCCGAGGACGTGCCCGCGAACCGCCAGGAGCTGGCCCAGATCTCCGGGGTCGGCGCCATGAAGCTGGACAAGTACGGGGCCGCCGTGCTCTCGTTGTGTGCGGGGGAGGAGCCCGAGGAGGAACCGGACGGCGTCGAGGACGACGGTCCGGTCGAACCGGCGTGAGCCGGTCCGGGCGTGGTCACGGGGACTGCTCAGGGGACTCCCGCGGGGCATCGGAACGCGCCGTCCGGCGCGACGCGAAACTCGCCGCGAAAAATAGTTTGCGCGGCGTACCGGGAGCGCAATAGCCTGCCGGAGCGGTCAAGGGGACGCGAACGCACGGGGTGACGCCTGTGCCGAGTTCCCGCGCCCAGAGCTTCAGAGTTTCATCAGCTTCACCGAGACAGACATCCGAAGATTCGGAGCAGGGGAAACCCGGCTCCGCGAGACGCCGAGAGGAGGCGAAGACAGTGGGAAACATCATGATCACCAAAATGACTGGCCAGACCGTTGTCGCTGCCTCCCTGCGTGATGCCCTCCTCTGGGCGCCCGCAGAGCTCGGTGGAACCGGTCTGGGTCTCGACACCACCGGTGTCTCGGTCGTTCCCGCCGCCACCGCCACTGTCAGTGGTCTCGGACACACTGATCTGTGCGTCGCGGGCGGCAGGAGCAGCGAAGGTATCTCCGTCGAGACCGGTCTGTCCCGCGACTGGGCGTCGTTCGGCACGCCGCGCTCCGAGCGCGACGAGCGACCGACCCAGGCACCGAAGGCGGTCGTAGCCGCAGCCATGCATGGCGGCTATGCGCAGGTCATCGGTGCCGGAAACCCCCAGAAGCAGAACGAGCAGCAGATCAAGCAGGCCAAGGCCGCCGCCATCGGCGCCATGGCCATCCGGATGCGGGCCTTCCGCGGGCCTGAACCCTGGAGAGAACGAACCTGAGCCACATTCAGGTCGGCACCTCCAGGGCCGCGGAACCCGTCACACCGGGATCCGCGGCCCTTCTGTTTTGTCCGGTACGCAAGACCACCCAGGCCCCCCGGGGCCTCCGGCCCAGCCCCACCAGTCCGCCGGGCCGGAACCACTGAGAAGACGAGGAAGACGCAGACAGTGTCCACGGTCATCACACCGCCCACCCCGTCCGTACCGCCGACAAGCCAGATCACCAAGGCCGACCAGGCCGACCCCCCGGAGGTTCTTTCCATGCAGCTCAGCTCGATCGAGCAGGCCGAGGCACTCGGTCTCCCCATCCCCTGCCGCGCCTTCGACCCCGAGGTCTTCTTCGCCGAGACGCCCGCCGACGTCGAGTACGCGAAGTCCCTCTGCGGCACCTGCCCGGTCAAGGAGGCCTGCCTGGCCGGCGCCCTCGAGCGCCGCGAGCCCTGGGGCGTCTGGGGTGGCGAGCTCTTCGTCCAGGGCGTCGTCGTCGCCCGCAAGCGGCCCCGTGGCCGTCCGCGCAAGACCGAGGTCATGGCATGAGCCCCGGCCTCGGAACCGGAGCCATCCGCCGGGGAGAGCAGCCCCCGCTGGACAGTTCCCTCCGCCGCTCCGTGCGGATCGCCGCCGCCAAGGCCGACGCAGCCCGCACCAACCCCTTCCCGACGACGCACCACGAGCAGGACCACGACATGACCGCCGCCATCGACCCCGCCATCCGCGCCGACCAGGCCAACGAACTCCAGATCCAGAACAGGACCCTCGAAATGCAACTCCTCCACGAATCCCTGGCCCGTGCCCATATGCAAGATCGACTGCACGAGGCCGAGCACCAACGGCTCGTCCTGCGCATCGCCCGGGCGCGCAAGCTGAAGCAGCGGGCCGAGCGCGCCTCGCTGCGGGCCCGCAAGGCCCTCGCCGTCGCCCTGATGTAGTCCGCACGCGCGTCCCGCGGCCACCCGTCGCCACGCGCGCGCAGGCACGCCCGGACAGACGCAGGACGAACGGCACACCCCCGTCGCGCCGCAGGCCGCCCCCCGTACCCGGGGAGCGGCCTGCGGCCGTTCTGCACGCTCGGCGGCGCCCATCAGCCGAGCTCGGCGGCGCCGCCCGCTCAGCGGCGCTTACGGGCCCCCACGTCACCGGGCCCCTGCTCGGCGAACTCCGGCAGCCACTCCAGCATCTCCGCCCGGAACGGCGCCTTCGCCCCCAACTGACACAGCACCCCGATCGTGCTCAACGTCACCCGGTGAATCAGCAGGTACGCCGGCGGCAGGTTCAACTGCTTGCCCAGGTTGTACGCCGGCGACCGCGGATCCGCGATCCGGGCCGCCTGCGCCCGCATCCACGCCCGCGTGAAGTGGAACGAATCCACCGCCGCCGGCTCGATCATCGGCACCAGGTAATCCAGCACCGCGTCCGGATCCAGCTCGATCGAGGGCTTCACGAAACCCTCCTCCCGCAGCATCTCCAGCACACCCGCCGCATCACCGGCCAGCGCCATCCGCAACGACGCCCCGATCGGCGCCGGCAACCCACCCGGCAACCGGTCCACCGTGCCGAAGTCCAGCACCCCCAGCCGCCACCCCGACACCGGACCGTCGTCCTTCAACAGCCGGAAATTGCCCGGATGCGGATCCGCGTGCAACAACCCCGTCCGCGACGGACCCGCGAACAGGAACCGGGCCAGCAACCGGCCCGCCCGGTCCCGCTCCTCCTGACTCCCGTCCGCGATCACCTCCGCCAGCGGCGTGCCGTCCATCCACTCCGTCACCAGCACCTGATCCGCCTGCGCCACCACACCCGGCACCACGATGTCCGGATCGCCCGCGAACTCCTCCGCGTGCCGGCGCTGCGCCTGCGCCTCCAGCTCGTAGTCGAGCTCCTCGGAGACCCGCTCGCGCAGCTCGGTGATCAGCGGCTTGATGTCCAGCCCCGGGATCAGCGGCCCCAGCAGCCAGGCGACGCGGCCGAGTTGCGACAGGTCCGCGAGCAGCGCGTCGCCCGCGCCCGGGTACTGCACCTTGACGGCGACCCGGCGGCCGTCGTGCCAGACCGCCTTGTGCACCTGGCCGATCGAGGCGGCAGCCGCCGGCTGGTCGTCGAACTCCCGGAACAGCTCACGCCAGTTGGACCCGAGGCGCTCGGCGAGCGCGGCGTGCACCTTGGCGGCGGGCATCGGGGGAGCGGCGTCCTGCAGCTTGGTGAGCGCCGCCCGGTACGGGCCGGCGACCTCCTCGGGCAGCGCGGCCTCGAAGACGGACAGCACCTGCCCGAACTTCATGGCCCCGCCCTTGAGTTCGCCGAGCACCTTGAACAGCTGGTCGGCGGTGGCCTGTTGCAGCTCGGCCGTCACCACCTCGGCGGAGCGGCCGCCGATCCGCTTGCCCAGGCCGAGCGTGGCGCGGCCGGCTATCCCCAGGGGCAGGGCGGCGAGCCGTGCCGTGCGGGTCACTGCCTTGCGCGGAAGATCGCTCACCGGGCCTCCATCCCACACACCCCCGGCCCCCCGGTACCGGACGGCCGACCATCACTACGCCATTGTGCCCGTTCCCCGCTCCGCGCCCGCCCGCATTTCGCGGAGGCGTGAGCGGCGGATCGGTGGCGGGCCGGTGGCGGGATGGTGGCGGATCAGCGGGGCAGGCGCAGCGCCAGCCCGTCGAGGACGACTTCGAGGCCGTAGCCGAACTTGCTGTCGCGGGTGGCCACCGGATCGATGTCGGCGGCTGCGGTCGCGTAGGCGTCGGAGAGGTGCTCGAAGCCGTCGGCCGCCTCCTGCGCGGCGGGCATGAGGCGGGCGATGAACTCGGCCTCCGTCTGGCCGGACCGGGCCACGGTGGTGAGCCAGGCCGACTCCGTGGTGCCCATGCCGATCGTGTAGCAGACCAGGGTGTCGATCGCCCGGACCGGCTCGGGGAAGCCGGCGGCGGTGAACAGGACGGTCAGCTGCTCGGCGAAGGACATCAGGTTGGGGCCCAGGTAGGCGAGCCCCGCCTGGCCGAGGACGGACGAGAGCCAGGGGTGGCGCAGGACCGTCGCCCGGAAGGCCTGGGCGGCGTCGGTGGCCGCGGCGCGCCAGTCGGGGCTGCCGGCGGGCGGGAGGACGATCTCGCCGAACACCTCGTCGACGGCGAGCTCCATGAGCTCGTCCTTGGTCGCGACGTGGCGGTAGAGGGAGGTCGCGCCGGCGTTCAGGCGGGCGGCGAGCTTGCGCATGCTCAGCGCCTCGATGCCGTCGGCGTCGAGCATCACGATCGCCTCGCGGACGATCGCGTCCCGGCTGAGCGAGGGCTGGTCGGGCTCGCGCTGCCGGCGGGCCCATACGGACGGGATCGGGTTCGTGCTGGCGGCCATGGGCGGCGCTCCCTTCTGCGTACACCGTTCGCATTTAGCGTACAGCACTTGCATGTTGCGCACGCTGTTCTCTGATGCGTACAGTGTGCGCATCGACGGAACGCAGTGCGCACCGGGGGAACGGTGTGCGCATGGAGAGGGGAGATCTCATGCAAGCCCGCAATCCGCACCGGTGGTGGATCCTGATCGTGCTGTGCCTGAGCTCGCTGGTCCTGGTGATCGACAGCATGGCGCTGACCGTGGCCGTGCCCGCGATGACGGCGGACCTCGGCGCGAGCGCCCAGGACACCCAGTGGATCCTCGACTCCTACGTCCTGGTCTTCGCGGGACTGCTGCTGACCTCAGGCAGCCTCGGGGACCGCTTCGGCCGGCGGAAGATCATGATCATCGGCCTGCTGCTCTTCGGCGCGGCGTCGCTCGCCGCGACCTTCTGCACGAACCCCGGCGAGGTGATCGCCTCCCGGGTGGCGATGGGGGTCGGCGGGGCGCTGATCATGCCGTCGACGCTGTCGATCCTCATCACCGTCTTCGACGAGGACGAGCGCGGCAAGGCGATGGCGGCCTGGGGCTCGGTGGCGATGCTCGGCCTGGTCGGCAGCCCGGTCCTCGGCGGGGTGCTGATCGACCACTTCTCGTGGCACTCGATCTTCTTCCTCAACGTCCCGGTCGTCGGCCTCGCGATCCTGGCCGGCCTGCTGCTGATGCCGGAGTCCAAGGGCCCGTGGCAGAAGCCGGACCCGCTCGGCGCGGTGCTGTCCGCGGTCGGCATGACGGCACTGATCTGGTGGATCATCGAGATCCCGCAGCACGGCGCGTTCGGCGGCCGGTCGCTGGTCACCCTCGCGGTGGCGGTGGTGGCGCTCGCCGGGTTCGTGGTCTGGGAGAACGTCACCGACGCGCCGATGGTGCCGCTGGTCCTCTTCCGGCACCGCGACTTCACCGGCGGGTCGCTCTCGCTGACGCTGGTCCAGATCGGCAACGGCGGCCTGCTGCTGGTGCTCACCCAGTACCTGCAGTTCGTGCTGGGCTACTCGCCGGTCAAGGCGGGGCTCGCGTTCGTGCCGCTAGCCGTCGCCGCGCTGGCCGGCAACGGGGCCGGGGCCAAGTTCGCCGCGAAGATCGGCAACCGCTTCCTGATCCTCACCGGGATGCTCGTGATGGCCGCCGCCTTCGGGCTGCTGACCACCGTGTCGGCCGACAGCGGCTTCACCGTCCCGGCGGTCGCGCTCGGCCTGCTCGGACTCGGGGCCGGTCTGGCCATGCCGGCCGCGGTGGGGGCGCTGATGGGCACCATCCCGGCGGAGAAGGCGGGCGTCGGCTCGGCGCTGAACGACACCATCCAGCAGGCCGGCACCGCGCTCGGCATCGCGATCCTCGGCTCGCTGCTGTCGAGCGGCTTCGCGAGCCGGATGCCGGCGGGGCTGCCGGAGGAGGCGAGGCACTCGATCGCCGGGGCGCTGGCGGTCGCGAAGGGGGACGCCGGGCTCGTGCACACCGCCCGGGAGGCGTTCACGAGCGCGATGTCGACCACCTTCACGATCAGCGCGATCGGGGTGCTCGCGGCGGCGCTGGTGGCCACGCTGGTCATGCGGGGCCGCCCGGCGGGGGCGGACGCTGGTTCGGAGGCCGGCTCGGC
>NZ_JBFBDY010000353.1:0-6611 GCF_040683475.1 Kitasatospora sp. NPDC093558
CGCGGTGCAGTCCGTCCAGGCGCGGGTCGGGGCGCCGCACGGCTGGCGCAGCACCGCCCGCACCGACGCGGACTGGGCGGCGCACCTCGCCGAGCACCCGCGCCGCCAGTACTGGCTGCTCACCCACGACGGCGAGCCCGCCGGCGTCGCCAACCTGGAGCCGCACCCGGGCGGCGACGTGGAGATCACCACCTTCGGCCTCGTCCCCGAGCACGTCGGGCGGGGCCTCGGCGGCTACGCGCTGACGCTCGCGCTGCGCCAGGCGTGGGCCACCGAGCCGCTCGGCGCGGACGCCGTCCGCCGGGTCTGGCTGCACACCGACACCAACGACCACCCGAACGCCCTGCGCAACTACGAGAAGCGCGGCCTGCGCCCGTACGACGTCCGGACCGAGACCGACGGGACCGCCTGAGACGCCGAGGGCGAGGGTCAGTCGAAGAGGTCCGGGTCCGAGACGGCGATCTGGTCCCACAGCGGGCGGGCCTGGAACCAGCCGGCCAGGGAGCTGCCGATCTGGTCGCGGGTGCGCAGCGCCGTCTCGCGGTCGATCAGCTTGGGCGTTCCGGCGGCCATCGCGAGGAGCTGCGCCTGGCAGGAGCGCTCCATCGTGACGAACCACCAGACCGCCTCGGCGACGGACTGTCCGACCGTCAGCAGGCCGTGGTTCTGCAGGATGACGGCCTTGTGCGGGCCGAGGGCAGCGCCGATCCGCTTGCCCTCCTCCAGTTCGTTGACCACGCCGCGGTAGTCGCTGTAGACGGCGTGGTCCTCGAAGAAGGCGCAGGCGTCCTGGGTGATCGGGTCGAGCGGGATGCCGAGGCTGGCGAACGCCTTGCCGTGCAGGGAGTGGGAGTGCGCGGCGGCGATCGTGTCGGGGCGGGCGGCGTGCACCTGGGAGTGAATGACGAACGCGGCCTTGTTGACCGGGCGGTTGCCGTGCAGCAGGTTGCCCTCGTGGTCGACGAGGATCAGGTCGGAGGCCTTGATCTGGCCGAAGGCCATGCCGAACGGGTTGACCCAGAACCACTGCGGGTTCTCCGGGTCCCGCACGGTGATGTGGCCCGCGACGCCCTCGGAGAACCCGAAGCGGCCGAACAGCCGGAAACCGGCGGCGAGTTGCTCCTTGCGGTACTGGCGCTCGGCCTCGACGGAGTCGAAGGTCGGCGGCAGCGGGAAGGTGACGCCCTCCGGCACGGGACCGACGGCGGCGGCGAGGGATGCGGGGAGCGGGGTGGTCATGGCGTCCTCCCGGGTGGGGGTGCGAGTGCCTTCCCTCGGGATGATACGAGGATGTATCCGATACGTCGATGCATCGGTTGCACTTTCCCCGGGACCGGGCCTCAGCCCGACGCCTCCGTCAGCCCGACGCCTCCGTCACCGCGCCCAGGATCGTCGCGAGGAAGCGGCGCTCCAGCTCGCCGGGCGGCAGCACCTCGGGCTCGACGTAGCTCTGCGCCAGGCCGCCCTCGCGGATCGCGATCAGCAGCCGGGCCAGGTCCTCCGCGTCCACGGTGAGCCGCAGGCCGACCCGCTCCAGCTGGGCGCTCAGGCCCCGGGCGAGCTCCGCCCGCAGCCGGGCGTCGTGCCGGGCCAGCACCCAGCCGGCCTGCCGGTCGCGGATCGCGAGGAGGGTGAACTCGGTGGTCACGAGGTACCAGTCCCGCTCGGCGGGCTCGATCCGGGCGATCCGCTCGGCGAACTCGGCGAGGGTGGCGTCCCCGGCGGGCAGCGCGTCGGCCAGCTCGGCCAGGCGGTCGACGATCTCCTGGCTGTGCTGGTCGAACAGGGCGAGGAAGAGCTCCTCCTTGCTGCCGAAGTTCGAGTAGAACGCACCCCGGGTGTAGCCGGCCCGGGTGCAGACCTGCTCGATCGTGGCGGCCTGGAAGCCGTGCTCGGCGAAGACGGCGAGCGCCGCCTCCAGCAGGGCGGCCCGGGTCACGGGGCGGCGCTTGGTGGTGCCCTTGGGCATCGGACCTCCGGGTTCGGATCGCCGGGCGCGGGTCCCGCGGCAGTGGCCCCGGGCGCGGATCGGATGCACGAGTGTATCGATCACCACCTCCGGGTCACCGCCGCCCAGCGATCTCCCCCGCCGTCCGCCCCGTCCACCCGCCGCCGCAGCGGTCCGCGGCCCCGGCGGATGCGGCGGATGGCGTTGGCATGCACCGTGGATACGTACAGCCCGCCCGCGCGGCGACGGTCCGTGCACCTGCGGACCGCCAAGGTCACCGGGCGTGCCGTCGACGATCGAAGGAGGCGCCATGCCCACCAGGTGGATCCCCCGCCGAGGTCCGGTCCTGACCGCCGTCGCCCTCGCCGCCCTGCCGGCCATCGCGTTCGTCGCACCCGGGCAGGCGGTGGCCTCCGCTCCCCCGCCGGCGGCGACCGCCACCGCGCCGGTCCGCTTCGTGGACCTGCCGAGCAGCCCGCTGCCGACGGACCGCACGCCGCACCGGATCACCCTGACCTACCGCAACCCCTCCTCGACGGACCGCACCGTCGCCCCGCAGATCCTCGTCGAGTCGCCCGACAAGGGGCCCTTCCTCGTCACGTCCGATGTCAGGCTCGAACTGCTCGGCGCCGACGGGCGGTGGCGGACCGTGCCGCTCGGGAGCCAGACCGGCACGCTGTTCACGACCCTCACCTCCGCGAAGATCGTCCTGCACGGCCACCACACGCTCACCGAGCACTACCGGCTGACGGTCCTCGCACCCGCCCACGGCACGATCGAACCGCGCGTGGCGCTGTACTCCTGACCCGCAAGCACCCAAAAGGCCAGGGAGCACGCGATCAGGCGTGCTCCCGCAGGAAGGCCCCCGCGTGGGCCGCGGCCACCTCCGCGCTCACGTGGCGCTCCCCGTCGTCCGCCGCGCCGCGGACCCCGTCGGCGCCCGTGGCGCTCCAGCGCCAGCCGCCGCCCGGCGTCTCGACCAACTGCGCCGTCCCGCCGAAGAGTTCGAGGCTGCCCGCCGCCTGCGCCGGCCGCTGAACGGCGTCCGGCCATTTCTTCCGCGCGCCCTGCCGGGTGATGCCCCACACGGCGCCGAGCTGCTCGTAACTCGCCCCGTACGAACCGGCGGTGCCCGCCGCCGTCGCCGCCAGCTGCTTGACCGCGCCGTCCACGACCTTCCACGCGGCGAGGACGGACAGCGCCACCTCGGCCGGGTCCGCGTCCCACATGCGATCCTGCGCGAGCCCGGTCCGCCGGGAGCGGATGGCCGCGGCCAGGGGGTCCAGGGCGTCGCACAGCGCCTTGTCGAGTGCCGCCTGTTCTTCCCGCGTGATTTCAGGCATCATCATGCGACAACCATAGTTTACGGATTCGGCTTTCGGTAACAAAAGTTACCGAGATGAGGGGGGATCGTCCATGGGCGTCGCATTCGACCCGGAACTGCACGCCGCGCTGGCGGCCGTCGGCACGCCCGAGCCGCTCACACCGGCGGGACTCGCGGACTGGCAGGCGCGGGACGCGGCCTCCCGGCCCCGGCCGACGGCCGAACGGCTGCGGGACGGCGGCCGGTTCGAGGTCGCCGAGCTGCGGGCGCCGGTCGCGTGGGACGGCAGCGAGGTCCGGCTGGTGACGGCCCGGCCCGCCGGGCTCGCCGGGCCGCTGCCCGTCCTGTACTACCTGCACGGCGGCGGGATGGTCTCCGGCAACGCGTGGTCCGTCCTCCCGCGCCTGCTGCGCGAGACGGCCGGACCGCTCGGGCTCGCCGTCGTCTCCGTCGAGTACCGGCTGGCACCGGGCGCGCAGTACCCCGCGGCCGTCGAGGACTGCTACGCCGGGCTCTGCCACACCGCCGAACTCGCCGACGAGCTGGGCCTCGACGCCACGCGCCTCGTCCTCGGCGGCAAGAGCGCCGGCGGCGGACTCACCGCAGCCCTCGCCCTGCTCACGCGCGACCGCGGCGGGCCGGTGCCGATCGGCCAGCTGCTCCTCAGCCCGATGCTCGACGACCGCGGCGACACGCACTCCAGCCACCAGCTGGCCGGCCACGACACCTGGGACCGCACCTCCAACGCCACCGCCTGGCAAGCCCTGCTGGGCGAGCGGTACGGCGCCGCCGACCTGCCGCCCTACGCCGCCCCCGCCCGCGCGACCGACCTCGCCGGACTGCCCCCGGCCTACGTCGAGGTCGGCTCGGCCGAGACCTTCCGGGACGAGGCGGTGGCCTACGCCGACGCGATCTGGCGGGCCGGCGGCGCGGCCGAACTCCACGTCTGGCCAGGCGCGTTCCACGGCTTCGACACCCTCGCACCGCAGGCGGCCCTCAGCCGGGACGCCCGCGACGCCCGCACCCGCTGGCTGCGGCGGATCCTCGGGTCCTGAAACGCGGCCGGGGCGTCAGGGGTGAGCGCCGTCCCCGTAGACGCCGCCGGCGGCGTCGGTCAGGCTCGCCATCAGCTCCGCGTGCCAGAGGTTCATGAAGTCCAGCCGGCGCCACCGGGGGTTGTGGTCCGGGTGGTCGCGGAAGCGGTCGGCCGTGCGGCACAGCCGCGCCCACCAGATCGACACGTCCTGGCGCAGCCGCTGGGTCTCGCCGGGCTCCTCCGTCCGGTACTCCTCCAGCACGACCTCCCAGGCCACCAGGAGGTCCGCGAGCTGGATGCAGTCGGCCGAGGTGATCTGTTCCAGGCGCTCGGCGGCGAAGTGGGCGTCACTGCCGACGGGCTGCGCGGCGACGATCTCGCGGAGCCGGGCGGCCAGGAACGTCCGCAGCGGATCGATGTCCTCGACGTGCAGGTCGTCGGAGAACTCCAGCAGTTCGGCGGGCTTGCGGGCGGCGGTCATCGCGGTCTCCCCTCCCGGTCCGGACAGTCGGGCGGACGTGGCGGGGCCTTCGCGCGCCGCCGCGTTCCGACTAGGACGATAGCGCGGAGTTCCCCGCCGAGGTGGCTGTTCCACGGCTGTGACACGTCGTCGACGCGGCACGGACCTGCGACTGCGAAGCTCCTACCTGTAACGAGAAAGCGCACGAGGGGGATCTGGAATGTCCGTTCGCACCGCAGTCCGCAACCGGTTCGGCACCGCCGCCGCGATAGCCCTGATGACCACCGTCGGTACCGTCCTGGTCTCCGCCTGCGGTCCCAACGACACCGGCAACGGCCCCGAGCCCACCGCCGCCCCGGGTACGGCTGCGCCGGGCACCCCGGCCCCGACCAAGAGCGGTGGCACGGGCGGGACGGGCAGCACGGGCGGAACGGGCGGAACGGGCAGCACCGGCAGCACGGGCGGCAGCGGCGGTTCCGGCGCGGGCAAGGAGACCAACGGCACCTCCGCGGCCAACCACCTCACCATCAGCACGGGCACCCAGACCGTCGTCATGAACGGCACCACCGTCGACTTCGGGACGGTCGTGCGCGACCTCGCGTGGTCCCCGGACGGCAAGCACGCCGCGTTCATCAACGGCGACGGCGACCTCGTCACCGCCAACCCCGACGGCAGCAACAAGGTGACCGTTGCCAAGAACCCGGGCGGCGAGACCTGGTCCCACCCGAGCTGGCAGCACGCCGAGAAGAGCGCGAGCGTCTCGGACAGCCCCGGCTTCCTGGAGCGCTTCAGCAACATCGTGTTCTCGTCGGCCAAGGGCGGCGTGCTCACCATGGAGACCGTCCCCGTCAAGGGCGGCAAGGCCCCCGAGACGCTCACCCCGGCCACCTACGACGGCGACGGCGGCGCCACGCAGCCGCCCAAGACCGGCAACACCTGGTCCAACGCCGGCGGCAAGCGCGGCGAGATCGCGTACGCCAACACGCCGGGCGGCGAGGTCTACATCTACGACCACTACATCCGGTCCAACACCCGCGACATGGGCAAGGGCTCGCAGCCGGCCCTCTCCCCCGACGGCGAGCAGGTCGTCTTCGTCCGCTCCGTGAACGGGCACGACCACCTGTTCGCCAAGAGCACGGACAACCAGGGCAAGGAGAAGGACCTCACCCCGTCGGCCACCACCGACTACACCGAGCCCGCGTGGTCCCCGGACGGGAAGACCATCGCCGTCCGCACCCCGGACGGGATCAGCACCCTGCCCGCCGACGGCTCCGCCGCCCCGACGCCCGTCTCGACGTTCAAGGGCCTGCCCGCCTTCCGGCCGTGATCGGGCGTCAGTCGCGAGCCCCGCGCGCCAACTCGGCGCGCAGCTCCGCCAAGTGCTCGTCCGCGTTCTCGTGCGGCAGGTACTCGACCACGTCGAGGAAGCGGAACAGCACCCGGGTCTCGGTGACGCCGTACTCGTAGTCTCCGTACCCGACCACCGCACCCCCACCACCGCGCACGGCGCCCCGGACCACGGCAGCAGTCAGCCCGTCCGGGGCGCCGTCGGCCGTGTTGCGCCGACGGGCGTTGGGCCGGGCCAGGTACGGGCAGACCATCGCGGCGTACAGCATGCAGGCCCGGTGCCCCGGCCCCTCCATCGTCGGCGCGAGGTTCCGGTACGGCCGCCCGGCGGCCAGCGCCTCCGCGATCGCCGCGCTCTCCTCCGCCCCGACCACCCGCCACACCGGCCCCTGCGGCATCAGCACGCCGCACACCGAACACCGCCGCTCCAGCGCACAGTTCGCGCTCCGCCCGTAGTCGGTCAGCGCGAACTGCGGCTCACCTCCCTCCCAGGGAG
>NZ_JBFBDY010000354.1:0-6607 GCF_040683475.1 Kitasatospora sp. NPDC093558
AGCGTTCCGGGGAACGACAAAGGCCCAGATCAGTGGATCAACTCCACTGATCTGGGCCTCTGTTGCAAGTGCCCCCGGTAGGATTCGAACCTACGCACCCGCCTCCGGAGGGCGGTGCTCTATCCCCTGAGCTACGGGGGCCGGCACTTGCCGTCGGTGCCTTCGCTCCGACGTGGAGAACACTATCAGGCTCCGGCCGTGCTCCGTGCACGGGTTTTCACGACGGCGTCCACGACGGCTGCCACGACGGTGTCGCCGGGGTCCGGTCGGTGGAAGTCGGCAAAGGCCGGACGGGGCGGTGGCCCCGCCGATACCCTCGGTGAGGTGTCGGGAGAGTCCGGGCGGGTCCTCGTGGTGGACGACAGCGAGGTGATCCGCCAGCTGATCAGGGTCAACCTCGAACTCGAGGGCTTCGAGGTGGTGACCGCCGCCGACGGTGCCGAGTGCCTGGAGGTGGTCCGCCGGGTGCGGCCGGACGTGGTGACGCTGGACGTCGTGATGCCGCGCCTGGACGGCCTGCGGACGGCGGCCCGGCTGCGCGCGGCGCCCGGCACCAGCGGGCTGCCGATCGCGATCGTGAGCGCCTGCACGCCGGCCGATCTGGACCTCGGGGAGGCGGTCGGGGTGGACGGCTACCTCGGCAAGCCCTTCGATCCGGCGGACCTGGTCGCGCTGGTGCGGCGGCTGATGGCCCTGGGTGGACGGCCCGGCGGGTTTCGCCCTGAGCGAACAGAGCGCACCGATCGCGGCTGAGATCGCCGTCGGGGCGCTGTACGGCCGTCTCAACCGGCAAACCGAGTGGCGGGCGGGTGCCCCGTCTCGCCTACGCTTGGCGTCGTGACCCCCGCAGAACTCTCCCAGGCAGTCCAGGCCGCAGTGAGCGCCGCCGTCGAGGCGGGCGAGCTGGCCGTCGCCGTGCCCGAGCACGTGACGGTCGAGCGGCCCAAGAACAGGGACCACGGCGACTACGCGACCAACGTGGCCCTCCAGCTCGCCAAGGCGGCCGGCAAGCCGCCGCGAGCCGTCGCCGAGACGCTGGCCGACCGCCTGCGAGGGATCACCGGCGTCGCCAAGGTCGACATCGCCGGTCCGGGCTTCCTGAACATCACCCTGGACACCGCCACCGCCGGCGCGCTCGCCCGCACCGTCGTCGAGGCGGGCGAGGCCTACGGGCGCAACGAGGCCCTCAAGGGCCTGAAGATCAACCTGGAGTTCGTCTCCGCCAACCCGACCGGCCCGATCCACATCGGCGGCGTCCGCTGGGCCGCCGTCGGCGACTCGCTGGCGCGCGTCCTGCGGGCCTCCGGCGCCGACGTCACCACCGAGTACTACCTCAACGACGCGGGCGTGCAGATCACCAAGTTCGCCGCCTCGCTGCAGGCCGCCGCGAACGGCCGCGAGGTGCCCGAGGGCGGGTACGTCGGCGAGTACATCGTCGACATCGCCAAGGCGATCACCGACGCCGTCCCGGGCCTGCTCGACCTGCCCGAGGCCGAGCAGCTGCAGGTCTTCCGCACCGAGGGCCTCAAGCTCATGGTGGCCGAGATCAAGCGCTCGATGGACGAGTTCGGCACCCACTTCGACGTCTGGTTCTCGGAGAAGTCGCTGCACGACTCCGGCGCCGTCGAGAAGGCCATCTCCCGGCTGCGCGAGCAGGGCCACGTCTTCGACGAGGCCGGCGCGGTCTTCCTGCGCACCACCGACTTCGGCGACGACAAGGACCGCGTCCTGATCAAGGCCGACGGCGACACCACCTACTTCGCCGCCGACGCCGCCTACTACCTGTCCAAGCGCGACCGCGGCACCGACGTCGCGCTCTACATGCTGGGCGCCGACCACCACGGTTACGTCAACCGCCTCAAGGCCATCGCGGCCTGCGCGGGCGACGACATGAACCACAACATCGAGGTGAAGATCGGCCAGTTCGTGAAGATGCTTCGCGACGGCGAAGAGGTCCGCATGTCCAAGCGGGCCGGCAACATCATCACGATCGACGACGTCGTCGAGTGGATCGGCGTGGACGCCGCCCGCTACACGCTGGCGCGTTCGTCCACGGACTCGACGATCACGCTCGACATCAACGTCCTGACGAGCCAGAGCAACGAGAACCCGGTCTTCTACGTCCAGTACGCGCACACCCGGATGTGCGGCGTGGCGCGCAAGGCCGCCGAGCTGGGCGTCGACAAGGGCACGGCCGAGCAGTTCAAACCCGAGCTGCTCGCCACCGAGTGGGAGTCCGACGTGCTCGGCCACCTCGCCCAGTTCCCGGGCGTGCTGGCCGAGGCCGGCCAGCTGCGCCAGCCGCACAAGGTCGCCGTGTACCTGGAGACGCTCGCGGGCAAGTACCACCGCCTGTACGAGAACTGCATGTTCCTGCCCAAGGGCGACGAGGAGCTCAACGACACGCACCGGGCCCGCCTCTGGCTGGTCGAGGCGACGCGTACGGTGCTCGCCAACGGCCTGACGCTCCTGGGCGTGACGGCGCCCGAGCGGATGTAGGCACCACCCCCAAGCGCACTGCGGGGGGCGGCTGACGGTCAACGCGGACCGTCGCCGCCCCTCGCCATAGGTCTCGAAGGACGTTCTGCAGATGAGCCGCTCCGCACACCCCGCAGGCCCCCGGCACGGGGACGTGCTGCCCGAGGGCCACTACCAGGCCCCGCCGGCCGACCTGAACGCGCTCGACCCCAAGGTCTGGTCGCGCACGGTCGCCCGCGACGCCGACGGTGTGGCCACCGTCGCCGGGATCGACGTCAAGACGCTGGCGGCCGAATTCGGCACCCCGGCCTACGTCATGGACGAGGAGGACTTCCGCAGCAGGGCGCGCGCCTGGCGGGACGCCTTCGGCGCCGACGCGGACGTCTACTACGCGGGCAAGGCGTTCCTCTCCAAGGCGATCGTGCGCTGGCTGCACGAGGAGGGCCTGAACCTCGACGTGTGCAGCGCCGGCGAGCTGGTGGTGGCGCTGGCCGCCGGGATGCCGGCCGAGCGGATCTCGCTGCACGGCAACAACAAGTCGGCGGACGAGCTGGAGCACGCCGTCAAGGCGGGCGTCGGCCACGTCGTCGTCGACTCCTACGAGGAGATCGAGCGGCTGGCCGCGATCGCCGCCCGGCACGGCGTCCGCCAGCCGGTGCTGATCCGGGTCACCGTCGGCGTCGAGGCGCACACCCACGAGTTCATCGCGACGGCGCACGAGGACCAGAAGTTCGGGCTCTCGCTGACCGGAGGGGCCGCCGCCGAGGCGGTGCGCCGGGTGCTCGGCCACGCGAGCCTGGAGCTGCGCGGCATCCACTCGCACATCGGCTCGCAGATCTTCGACATGGCCGGTTTCGAGGTGGCCGCCCGCCGGGTGGTCGGCCTGCTCGCGCGGATCCGCGACGAGCATGGCGTCGAGCTGCCCGAGATCGACCTGGGCGGCGGCCTCGGCATCGCCTACACCAGCGACGACGACCCGCGCGAGCCCGCCGAGATCGCGGCCGCGCTGGCCGACATCGTCCGCCGCGAGTGCGCCGCCGCGAACCTGAACGCCCCCCGGCTGAGCGTGGAGCCGGGCCGGGCGATCGTCGGTCCGACCGCGTTCACGCTGTACGAGGTCGGCACCGTCAAGCCGCTGGAGGGCCTGCGCACCTACGTCAGCGTGGACGGCGGCATGTCCGACAACATCCGCACCGCGCTGTACGACGCCGAGTACTCGGTGGCGCTCGTGTCGCGCACCAGTGACGCCGAGCCGATGCTGGTCCGGGTGGTCGGCAAGCACTGCGAGTCCGGCGACATCGTCGTGCGGGACGCCTTCCTGCCGGCCGACCTCGCTCCGGGCGACCTGCTCGCGGTGCCCGCCACGGGCGCGTACTGCCGCTCGATGGCGAGCAACTACAACCACGCCCTGAAGCCGCCCGTGGTGGCCGTCAAGGACGGTGCGGCGCGGGTGATCGTCCGGCGCGAGACGGAGGAGGATCTCCTGCGCCTGGATATCGGATGACGAAATTCTTGTCTCAGATCATGGAACGACCGTAGATCCGTGCGGAAAGTCCCCGAGACTGGTACGGACCGAAGTTCCCGGCGGTCCCGAGAAAACCGCCGGAATTACCGAAGCACGATGAATGCAGAGCGGAGTCGGATGATGCGTACGCGCCCGCTGAAGGTGGCGTTGCTGGGCTGTGGTGTGGTGGGCTCCGAGGTGGCGCGCATCATGACGACGACGGCCGACGACCTCGCCGCGCGCATCGGTGCCCCGGTCGAGCTCGCCGGCATCGCGGTGCGCCGGGCCGGCCGGGAGCGCCCCGGCGTGCCCGCGCACCTGCTCACCACCGACGCCGAGGGCCTGATCAACCGCGGCGACATCGACGTGGTGATCGAGGTCGTGGGCGGCATCGAGCCGTCCAAACACCACATCCTGTCGGCGTTCAAGCAGGGCGCCTCGGTGGTCAGCGCCAACAAGGCGCTGCTCGCCCAGGACGGTGCCGAGCTGCACGCGGCCGCCGCGGCGGCCGGGGTGGACCTGTACTACGAGGCCGCGGTGGCGGGTGCGATCCCGCTGCTGCGTCCGCTGCGCGAGTCGCTCGCCGGCGACAAGGTGAACCGGGTGCTCGGCATCGTCAACGGCACCACCAACTTCATCCTCGACAAGATGGACACCACCGGCGCCGGCTACTCGGAGGCGCTGGAGGAGGCCACCGCGCTCGGCTACGCCGAGGCGGACCCGACCGCCGACGTCGAGGGCTTCGACGCCGCCGCGAAGGCCGCGATCCTGGCCGGGATCGCCTTCCACACCAAGGTGACCGCGGCGGACGTCTACCGCGAGGGCATCACCGAGGTGACCGCGGCCGACATCGCCTCGGCCAAGGCGATGGGCTGCGTCGTCAAGCTGCTCGCGATCTGCGAGCGGGCGGCGGACGGCGAGTCCGTGACCGCGCGTGTGCACCCCGCGATGATCCCGCTGTCGCACCCGCTGGCCTCCGTCCGCGAGGCGTACAACGCGGTGTTCGTCGAGGCCGAGGCGGCCGGGCGGCTGATGTTCTACGGCCCCGGCGCCGGCGGCTCGCCGACCGCCTCGGCGGTGCTCGGCGACCTGGTGGCGGTGTGCCGCAACAAGCTCAACGCGGCCACCGGCCCCGGTGACTCGGTGTACACCCAGCTGCCGGCCAAGCCGATGGACGAGGTGGTCACCCGCTACCACGTCAGCCTGGACGTGGACGACCGCGCCGGTGTGCTCGCCCAGGTGGCCTCCGTGTTCGCCGAGCACGGCGTGTCCATCGACACCGTGCGCCAGCAGGGCCGCGACGGCGACGCCTCGCTCGTCGTGGTCACCCACCGTGCCACCGACGCCGCCCTGTCGGCGACGGTCGACAAGCTCCGCGCGCTGGACAGCGTGCGGGACGTGGCCAGCATCATGCGGGTCGAAGGGGAGTAAGGAACTAGCCATGAACGCCGTTGCCGAGAACGTCGTCCGAGGCGCGCACACCCACCAGTGGCGCGGCCTGATCGAGGAGTACCGCGACCGCCTGCCGGTCACCGCGGCCACTCCGGTGGTCACCCTGCTCGAAGGCGGCACGCCGCTGGTCCCCGCCCAGGTGCTGTCCGAGCGCACGGGCTGCGAGGTCTACCTGAAGGTCGAGGGCGCCAATCCGACCGGCTCCTTCAAGGACCGCGGGATGACGATGGCCATCTCCAAGGCCAAGGAGGACGGCGCGCAGGCCGTCATCTGCGCCTCCACCGGCAACACCTCGGCCTCCGCCGCGGCGTACGCGGTGCGGGCCGGGATGGTGTCGGCCGTGCTCGTCCCGCAGGGCAAGATCGCCCTGGGCAAGATGGGCCAGGCGCTGGTGCACGGCGCCAAGATCCTGCAGGTGGACGGGAACTTCGACGACTGCCTGACGCTCGCGCGCGAACTGTCCGAGAAGTACCCGGTGGCGCTGGTGAACTCGGTGAACCCGGTGCGCATCGAGGGCCAGAAGACGGCCGCGTTCGAGATCGTCGACATGCTCGGCGACGCCCCGGACATCCACGTCCTCCCGGTCGGCAACGCGGGCAACATCACCGCGTACTGGAAGGGTTACCGCGAATACGCCACCGACGGCCTGGCCTCCCGCACCCCGCGGATGTGGGGCTTCCAGGCCGCCGGCTCGGCCCCGATCGTGGACGGCGCGCCGGTGCTCAAGCCGCAGACCATCGCCACCGCGATCCGGATCGGCAACCCGGCCTCGTGGGACTTCGCGCTCGCCGCGCGGGACGAGTCGGGCGGCCTCATCGACAAGGTGACGGACCGTCAGATCCTCTCCGCCTACCGGCTGTTGGCCGCACAGGAGGGCGTCTTCGTGGAGCCCGCCTCGGCCGCCTCGGTGGCCGGTCTGCTGGCCAAGGCGGAGGCCGGCCTGGTCGACCCGGGCCAGCGGATCGTCTGCACCGTGACCGGCAACGGCCTCAAGGACCCGGACTGGGCGGTGGCCGGCGCGCCGCAGCCGCAGGTCGTCCCGGTCGACCCGGAGGCGGCGGCCCGGCGCCTCGGCCTGCTCGGCTGAATCGTTGACGCCCCGTCGGGCCGCCCCGGTCGGGGGTCGGGCCGCCCCCGGAGTACGGTGTCACAATTTTGTTAATTTCGCATAGC
>NZ_JBFBDY010000355.1:0-1527 GCF_040683475.1 Kitasatospora sp. NPDC093558
CGGCTGCTGCGCGCCCTGGACGGCGCGGGCGTCACGCCCGGCACCGTCCAGCTCCAACGGCCCAGCCTGGACGACGTGTTCCTGGCCCGCACCGGCCGCTCGCTGCGGCAGTCCGCCTGACCCGCCCCCTGGAGGGTACGCGTGAAGCTCGCCCGTGACACCTGGCTGGTCTTCCAGCGGCAGTTGCTGCTGATGATCCGCACCCCGGTCTGGATCGCCGTCGGGATCATCCAGCCCGTGTTCTACCTGCTGCTGTTCGCCCCGCTGCTGAAGAAGGTGCTCGCCCCCGAGGGCGCGAGCAGCTACGCCGACGCCTACCAGGTGTACGTGCCGGGCCTGTTGGCGGTGCTGTGCATCTTCGGCGGCCTGTTCACCGGCTTCAGCCTGCTCGGCGAGCTCAAGGCCGGCGTCATCGAGCGCTCCCGGGTGACGCCGGTGAGCCGGCTGGCGCTGCTGCTCGGGCGCGCGCTGCGGGAGATGGTGGCGCTGCTGGTGCAGGCCGTCCTCATCACGCTGATCGCGCTGCCGTTCGGGCTGCGGGTGAGCCCGCTCGACCTGCTGCTCGCCTACCTGCTGCTCGGGCTGCTGGCGCTGATGACCTCGGCGATCTCCTTCGGCATCGCCCTGATGGTGCCGACGGACGCCGCGATGGCGCCGGTGGTGAACACGATCGCCCAGCCGATCGCGCTGCTCTCGGGCGTGCTGCTGCCGCTCACGCTGGCGCCCGACTGGCTGCGGTCGGCAGCCCACTGGAACCCCTTCTACTGGGCCGTGGAGGGCATGCGGGCGCTGTTCTCGGGACACGCCGGCGACGCCGTGGTCTGGCAGGGGCTCCTGGTCGTCGTGGTGATGACCGTCCTGTCGGTGTACTGGTCGGCGCGGCTGTTCTCGACCCGCGTGCGCTGACGAGCGGAACGACGAAAGGGCCCGGCCTGTGGTGACACTGTTGGTTAATTCGGGCCTCGCGTGACGTCGGCCTCCAAGACCCGGTTGTGGTCTTGGAGGCCGACGTTGTCGTATGGGGAGGGTGTCGATGTCCGTGCAGCCGATGGGGTCTTGGGAGATCCCGGTGGAGACGGTGCGGGTGGCGCGGGCGGCCTTCCCGAAAGGCAGCCTGGCGATCCGGATCCGGGACGAGCTTGGGGCACTCTTCACCGACAGGCACTTCGCGGACCTGTTCCCGGCGCGCGGCAAGCCTGCCTGGTCACCGGGCCGGCTCGCGCTGGTGCTGGTGCTGCAGTTCGTGGAGGGGCTCACCGACCGGCAGGCCGCGGAGGCGGTGCGGGCCAGGATCGACTTCAAGTACGCCCTCGGACTGGATCTGAGTGATCCCGGGTTCGACTTTTCGGTGCTCTCGGAGTTCCGGGACCGGCTGGTCGCCGGGGATGCCGGGCTGCGGGTGCTGGACGGCATCCTGGCCGCTGCCCGCGACAAGGGACTGCTCAAGACCGCGGGCCGGGCCCGGACCGACTCCACACATGTGCTGTCGGCGGCGCGGGAGCTGAGCTGGCTGGAACTGGTGGCGGA
>NZ_JBFBDY010000355.1:1627-6594 GCF_040683475.1 Kitasatospora sp. NPDC093558
GCGCTGCCGGAGGTGGAGGCCCTGCGGCGGGTGTGGGTCCAGCACTTCCACCTGGTCGAAGGCGAGGTGGCCAGGCGGGGCCCAAAAGACCGGCCGCCAGGCGCGATGCGCCTGGTCACGCCCTATGACATTGAGGCACGGGGCGGCGTCAAACGCGACACCCTCTGGGACGGTTACAAAGTCCACCTCACCGAGACCTGTGAGGAAGGCACCCCGAACCTGATCACGAACGTGGCCACCACCATCGCGACCGTCCCCGATGACCGGATGGCCGCAGTCGTCCACGCCGGCTTGGCCGCGCGCGACTGTCTGCCCGACGAGCACTGGGTGGACGCCGGGTATTGCGCCGCGGCTCAGATCGTGGCCGCCCGTACCGACCACGGCGTCGGGCTGCAGGGCCCGGTCGCGGCCAACACCAGCGCGCAGACCGGCAGGACGAACGGCTACGACCAGGAAGCGTTCACCATTGACTGGGACCGCAAGCAGGTCACCTGCCCTGGCGGTCATACCAGCAGGACCTGGAGCAACCGGCTCTCCCAGGAAGGCCTGCCGGTGATCCGGGTGCAGTTCTCCGTGACCGCCTGCCGTCCGTGCCCGGCTCGGGGCGAATGCGTCAACTCGCCCACCGCGCAGCGACGCGAACTGCGTTTGCGGCAGCACGACGAACACCACGCTCTCCGAGCGGCCAGGGCCGAGCAGCAGACCGACGAGTGGAAGGACCGCTACAAGATCCGCGCCGGAGTCGAAGGCACCATCTCCCAAGGTGTCCACCGCTGTGGCCTGCGCAGATCACGCTACAGGGGCCTGGCGAAGACCAGCCTCCAGCACCAGCTCACCGGGGCTGCCATCAACCTTGTCCGCATCAACGCCCACCTCACCGACACGCCCCGAGCCCGCACCCGTACCAGCCACTTCGCAGCACTCCGCCCCGCCGGATGAATCCGGCGGGGCGGAGTAACGAGGCCCGAATTAACCAACAGTGTCTGTGGTGGCCGGGCCCTCTCGTCGTTCCGCTCAGCAGGACGTGATGAAGGCCGTCAACTTGGCCACGCCATCGATGATCTGATCCTGCGTCACCGAACTGATGGAGAGCCGCAGTCGGCGTTCCCCTCCCCCGGACGGGTAGAACGGCGCCATCGGCGTCCAGAGCACGCCGTAGTCCCGTGCGCAGCGTTCCATCGCCGCGTCGTCGGCGGTGAACGGCACGGTGAGGACGGCGAAGAAGCCGCCTTCGGGCCGGTTCCAGGAGATCCCGAGGCGGCGGCGTGCGGACGCCGGGAAGTGCCGTTCCAGCTCACGCAGCAGCGTGTCCATCCCGGCCGCGTAGTGGGCCGTGGCGGCGGCGTTGGCGGCGCGCAGGCGGCAGTCGTGGCGCAGCAGCATGCCGCCGATGACGGCCTGGCTGAGGGCGGGGGTGTTGACCGTCGTCATGCTCTTGAGCCGGGCCAGCTCGTCCGCGAGCAGGGTGTGCCGACCACCGGGGCCGGTCACCTCCTGGTCGGCGACGACGTAGCCGAGGCGGGCGCCGGGGAAGCAGGTCTTGGCGAACGAGCCGAGGTAGACGACCCGGCGGTGGCGGTCGAGCGCCTTGAGGGTGGGCCGTTCGCCGCCCTCGCGGGCGAAGAAGCCGTACGGGTTGTCCTCGATGACGAGCAGGTCCTCGGCCTGCGCGACCGCCAGCAGCCGGGTGCGGGCCTCGACGGGCATGCTGGTGCCGGACGGGTTCGCGAAGTCGGGAACGACGTAGAGCGCGCGCGGGCGCCGGCCCTCGGCGCGGACGGCCCGGGCTGCGGCGCGGACGGCCTCCGGGTCGGGCCCGCCGGCCGGCCCCTCGGGGACGGGGCGGGTGGTGAGGTCGAGCAGCCGGGCGGCGCCGGTGACACCGACGTAGCAGGGCGAGCTGACCAGCAGGACGTCGTCCGGCGTGGCGCACAGCGCGCGCAGGGCGAGCAGCATGCCCTCCTGGGCGCCGACGGTCAGCACGAGGGCCTCGGGCGCGACGGTCAGGCCCTCGTCGTTGGCGAGGGTGCGGGCGACCAGGTCGGCGATGATGCCCTTGGTGGGGCCGTACTGGAACAGCGCAGTGCGGACGGCGTCCCGGCCGAGGCCGCGGCCGGCCAGGTGGGCGAGGTAGGCGTCCAGGTACGCCGGGACGTCCTCGGGCTCGAAAAAGCCCTCGTAGGGGCGGCCGGGGGCGAAGGAGACGGCGTCGGGGTAGCGGATGGTGACCTCGTTCAGGAAGGTCATCGCGTCGAGCAGCGGATCGGAGAGGGAGGCGTGCAGCTCGGCCAGGTCCAGGGTCGTCGGGGTCGTCCGGGTCGTCCGGGTCATCGGGGTCATCGCAGGGCCTCGCGCAGGCGGTCGGCGGCGTACTGCTGGGCCTCGGCGGCGGCGTCCAGGACGCCCGTCATGGCGAAGAAGCCGTGCGGCACGCCCTCGTAGCGCCGTGCGTCGACCGGGACGCCGGCGGCGCGCAGGGCGACGGCGTACTGCTCGCCCTCGTCGCGCAGCGGGTCGTACTCGGCGGTGATGACGGTCGCGGGCGGCAGGCCGGCCAGGCTCGGGGCGCGCAGCGGGGAGGCGTGCGGGTGGGCGCCGTCGGCCGGGTCGGCGAGGTAGTGGCCCCAGTACCAGGCGACCGAGCGGCGGTTGAAGAGCAGCGGGTCGTCGTGCTCGCGCAGCGACGGGGTGTCGGCGCCGTGGTCGGTGTTGGGGTAGACGAGCAGCTGGTGGCGCACGGCCGGGCCGTCCTCGTCGCGCAGCAGGAGGGTGAGCGCGGCGGTGAGGTTGCCGCCCGCGCTGTCGCCGCCGATGGCGAGGCGGGCGGGGTCGAGGCCGAGGCGCTTCGCGTGGGCGGTCAGCCAGTGGACGGTGGCGCGGCAGTCGTGGAGGGCCGCGGGGAAGGGGTGTTCGGGGGCGAGCCGGTAGCCGACGGAGGCGGTGACGCAGCCGACGGCGTTGGTCAGGCGGCGGCAGACGGCGTCGCTGGTGTCGGGCGAACCGAGGGTCCAGCCGCCGCCGAACAGGTAGAGCAGGACGGGCAGTTCGCCGCCGCGGTCCGGCCGGTAGAGGCGGAGGGCGAGCTCGCCGCCGGGGCCGGGAACGGCGAACTCCTCCACGGAGGCGACCGGTTCGGGTGTGCCCGCCGACGCGCGGATGTCGGCGAGGTCGGCGGCGCGGGCCTCGGCGACAGTGAGGGTGTAGAGGGGCGGAGCGCCGGTGCTCGCGCGGCGGGCGCGCAGGGCCTCGGCCTGGGGGTGGAGGGGCATGGGTGGGGGTGTGCCTTTCGGGTCGGGTCGGAGGGCCGCGGCGTCAGGGTGCGTGCATCGCAAGGCGGAGGATGGGGGCACCTCCCAGCCGCCAGGCTGGGGGAGAGTCCATGCGGTGGGGGCACCTCCCGGCCGTCAGGCTGGGGGAGAGTCCATGCGGTGGGGGCACCTCCCGGCCGTCAGGCTGGGGGACATCGGCGACCGACGACAACGCGGCGAGGCGCGTGCCCTGGCGTCGCGGCACCCGGCCTGACCCGAAAGGCACACCCCTAAACTCCTGGTCAGCGGTCGGCCTCGACGTAGATGGTCTCGTCGGTGCGGAAGGCGGTGTCGAGGTCGGCCACGTCGGCGCGGGCGCCCTCGCGGTAGTCGCAGTGGCGGATCCACCCGTCCTCGAAGCCGGCCTGGGTGAGGACGTGCCGG
This sequence comes from Kitasatospora sp. NPDC093558, assembly GCF_040683475.1. NCBI lineage: Bacteria > Bacillati > Actinomycetota > Actinomycetes > Kitasatosporales > Streptomycetaceae > Kitasatospora > Kitasatospora sp. NPDC093558. The sequence continues at coordinate 5,320 of NZ_JBFBDY010000355.1, forward strand.
AGCTCGTCGAGGTCGTAGATCCACTGGTGACCGTAGTGCCGGAAGATCTGGTTGACCAGGAAGGCGGGGCGCGCGGGCATCGGCGGGCCGAAGCCGAGGGTGGTCAGGCGGCGGCGGTGCCTGGCGAGGAAGCCGTCGCCGGTGGCGTAGCCGACCAGGTAGCGGGCGAGGTCGGGGGTGGTGATCCGCAGGACGCCGCCGGGGCGCAGGACGCGGCGGGCCTCGCGCAGCCAGCCGACCGCGACGGGCAGGGTGACGTGCTCGATCAGGTGCTCGGCGTAGACCCAGTCGACGCTGGCGTCGGCGAAGGGCAGTGGCTGGGAGACGTCGAGCTGGGTGAACCAGCGGTCGCCGTCGACGCGGTAGAGCGTGCCGGGCTCGGTGGCGGCGTCGGGGCTGCGCAGGGTGGCGAGGTCGGTGCCGAGGCCGTGCGGGTGCGCCGTCCGGAACGCGGCGAACTCGATTCCGGTGAGGCCGAGTTCGCGGAATCCGGCGTGGTCGCGGGGCGGGCCGCCGGGTGCCGGTTCCAGCTTCGTGCAGGTCGCGACGGACTCGCTGAACGCGTCGAGGCGGGTGGTGAGGCCGTCGGGGTCGTCCCAGTCCCAGCCGGGGAAGCGGTCCTCGTTCTTCGTCATAAGCCAGTACTCCCGGTTGGGGGTTGAGCGCGGTCGGGGTTGCAGACTGCCAGGTTGAGCGCCGTCAGGATCGGGCGCGGCCGGTCGGCCAGGCGGTGACCGCCGTGCGGTCCAGGTCGGCGAGCCGGGGGCGGCCCAACAGGGCCAGCGTGTGCTCCAGTTCGTCGTGCAGGAGGTCGAGGACGCGCCGCACGCCGGCCTCGCCGCCGGTCGCGAGGCCCCAGAACGCCGGGCGGCCGATCAGGACCGCGGAGGCGCCGAGGGCGAGGGCGACGGCGATGTCCGCGCCGGTGCGCACGCCGCCGTCGAGGAGGACGGGCAGCGTACCGGGCACGGCGTCCACGACCTCCGGGAGCGCGGCCAACGCGGGCACGGCGCCGTCCAGTTGGCGTCCGCCGTGGTTGGACACCACAACGGCGTCGGCGCCGTGCTCGACGGCGAGCCTGGCGTCCTCGGCGGTGAGGACGCCCTTGAGGACCAGCGGCAGCCGGGTGCGCCCGCGCAGCCAGGCGAGGTCGGCCCAGGTCAGCGAGGGGTCGAACTGCTCGCGCGCGTGGTCGGCGATGCCCGAACTCCCGTTCGCGGCCCGGTGGCTGGCGGCCATCAGGGCCGGGTCGAGGTTGACGGCGCGGACGGCGGG
>NZ_JBFBDY010000356.1:0-6510 GCF_040683475.1 Kitasatospora sp. NPDC093558
CCTGGAGACGTGCGCCGCGCTGCCGTCGGCGGTCGCGCGGACGGTGATCGTCCAGGAGGCCGTCCGGCCCGGCTCGCCCGACCTGCGCGGGATCGTGGTCGACGGCGTCTGCCTGGGCGTCATCACCAGGACGAGCAGCGACTGGCGCAACAACGTGGCAAGGGGAGCGACGGTGGAGCCGCACGCGCCGGACGAGGAGCTCCACGCGCTGTGCGTCCGGGCGGCCGCCGCCGTGGGCGCGACGATCGCCGGCGTGGACCTCGTCGAGCTCGCGGACGGGGGCCACACGGTGATCGAGGTGAACTCCCGGGTCGAATTCCAGGGATTCGAGCGGGCGACGGGTGTCGACGTCGCCGCCCGGATCGTCGAGGCCTGCACGGCCGAGCTGAGCGAGGTGAAGGAACCGGTATGAAGCGCATCGCAGTGGTGGGCGGACGGGGTTTCGTGGGAGGTGAGCTGCTGCGCCTGCTCGTCCACCACCCCGAGGTCGAGGTCACGGCCGTGACCTCCGACACCCACGCCGGCCGCGCCGTGGAGACCGCGCACCCGCCGCTGCGGGGGAGCGGCCTGCGGTACGGCCGGCGGGAGGACCTGGAGCCGGCCGACCTGATCTTCCTCGCCGGGGTCCACGGCTCCACGGCGAAGATCCTCGACGACACGGCGGCGCTCGCGCCGAAGATCGTCGACCTGACCGCCGACTTCCGGCTCGCCGACGCCGCGCTCATGGAGCGCTACTACGGCTGGCGCCGGGACGGCGAGCACGCGGCGCCGTTCGTCCGCGGCCTGCCCGAGCTGCACCGCGAGGAGATCGCCGCCGCGGACCGCGTCGCCGTCCCGGGCTGCATGGCCACCAGCGCGATCCTGAGCCTCGCACCGCTCGCGGCCCGCGGCCTCCTCCGGGACATCGACGTCGACGCGCGGACGGGCAGCAGCGGCTCCGGCGCCTCCAGCGGCGACGCCAACTCCCACGCGCTGCGCAGCGGCGTGATGCGGGTGTTCGCGCCGTTCGGCCACCGGCACGAGGCCGAGGTGTCCGAGGCGCTCGGGGTGGCGGCGTCGATGACGGTCACCGCGACGCCGCAGGTGCGCGGCGTGCAGACGCTGGCGAAGGTGGACGTCGGGGAGGTGAGCGAGCGCGAGCTGCTCGGCATGTACCGCGAGGACTACGCCAAGGAGCCGTTCGTCCGGCTGGTGAACAGCCCGCGCGGCACGTACCGCTACCCGGACCCGAAGGTCCTGCTCGGCTCGAACTTCTGCGACGTCGGCGTCGTCGTCGACGGCCGCGGCAAGGCCCTCGTGATGGGCAGCATCGACAACCTGATGAAGGGGGCCGCGGGCGGCGCGGTGCAGTGCATGAACCTCATGCTCGGTCTGCCCGAGACGTACGGGCTGACCTTCCCCGGACTGCACCCGGTGTGACCATGACGAGAATCGTGGTGAAGTGGGGCGGCAGCCTCCAGGAGAACAGCACGGCGATCGCCGACGACATCGCCGCCCTGTGGCGCGAGCACCACATCGTCGTGGTGCACGGCGGATCCCGCGACATCGACGACACCATCGGCGAACTCGGCCTGCCGCGGCGCACCTTGCGGTCCCCGGACGGCATGGTGACGCGCTACACCGACGCGGCGACGCTCACCGCCCTCATGATGGCGATGCGCGGCCGGACCCAGGCCCGGATCGTCTCGGAGCTGGGCGCCCGCGGCGTCACCGCCGTCGGACTGTCGGGCATGGACGGCGGGCTGGTGCGCACCGAACGCAAGGCGGCGATCCGCGCGGTGTTCGGCGACAGCGTCCGGGTGGTGCGCGACAACCTCGCCGGCCGCGTCGTCGGCGTCGACACGACCGTCCTGGAGGCCCTCCACGCGTGCGGCATGGTCCCCGTCGTGTGCCCCCCGGGCATGACCGCGGACGGCCAGGCGACCAACGTGGACGCGGATCGGATGGCCTGCGCCATCGCGGCGGCCTGGCGCGCCGACCGGCTGCTCCTCTTCACGGACACGCCGGGGGTGCTCGCCGACCGCGACGACCCCGCCTCCACCATCGCCTCGCTGAGCCGGGACGACGCCAAGGGGCTGATCGCGGAACTGAGCGGCGGCATGCGGATGAAGGTCGCCGCCGCGGTCGAAGCACTGGACAAGGGCGCCCAGGCCGTCCAGGTCTGCGACGGCCGCGTGGACTCGCCCATCGCAGAAGCTCTACGAGGGAGCGGAACCCTCATCGGAAAGGGCCGTGGCACACCGTGACGACAAGCCAGTTCGACACCCGGACACCGGAGTTGACCGACACCGACGCCGTCGCGCTGCTCGCCGAGGTGGTGGCGATCCCGTCCGTCTCCGGCAGCGAGCGGAAGCTGGCCGAGCGGCTGCGGGACATCGCGGCCGGCCACGGCGCGGAGAGCCACGTGGACGACGCGGGCAACGTGCACGCCCTGGTCGGGCACGGCACGCGCACGGTCATGCTGCTCAGCCACCTGGACACGGTCGAGGGCGACGTCCCCTTCGAGCACAGCGACACCCTCGTCCGGGGCCGCGGGGCGGTGGACGCGAAGGGCCCGCTCACCGCGATGCTCGTCGCCGCGCTCACCAGCCGCGACCTCGGCATCCGCATCCACTGGGTGGGCGTGGTCGAGGAGGAGACGCTGTGGTCGCGGGGCGCCGAACACGTCCGCACCACCGTGCCCGTGCCCGACGCCGTCATCGTGGGCGAGCCCAGCGGGGCCTCGTCGGTGACCATCGGCTACAAGGGGATGGTCCAGCTCGACGTGCGCTGCGAGGTCCCGCGCACGCACACCGCGACGCCGGGGCCGAAGTCCAGCGAGATCCTGGTCCAGGCACTCGCCCGGGTCCTCGACGCCTACGGGACGCGCGGGAACGACACCTTCGACGACGTGGGCATGGTCATCAGGGACGGCCGGTTCGAACCGTTCTCCAGCGAGTGCGCGCTGGTGTTCCGGACCCCTCCCGGGACGACCCCCGACGGCCTGCTGCGCGACGTCTCGGCGCTCCTCGGCGACGGCATCGAGGTGTCGGCGGTCTACGACGTCCCCGCCGTCGTCGTCCCGCGGAGCTCCGCGTGCGTGAAGGCGCTGTCCCGCGCGATCGTCCTCGGCGGCGCCAGGCCCGCCCACAAGCTCAAGACCGGCACGAGCGACATGAACACCCTCAGCCGGACCTGGAACGTCCCGATGGCCACCTACGGCCCGGGGGACGCCCACCAGGACCACACCGACGACGAACACATCCTGATCCAGGAGTACCTCGACGGCGTCCGCGTCCTGCGGGCCGCGCTGCGCCTCCTGGACGAGACCCTCCCGGAGGCAGCGTCATGACGGACCGGCCGAATCTCCTGGCGCTGTGGAGCGTGCCGCGCTCGCGCTCGACGGCGTTCGAGCGCGCGATGTACGAGCGCGGCGACTTCCTGGTCGTCCACGAACCCTTCTCCCGCGTATGCGACTTCGGCGAGGCGGACGTCGCCGGCCGGGTCTGCGCGAGCCAGGAGGAGGTGATGGCCGCCCTCGTCGACGCGGCGGAGGAGCGCCCGGTGTTCTTCAAGGACACCACCGACTTCCCCTTCGACCGGCTCGGCGCCGACCCCGCGTTCCTGCGGCGGTGCCGTCACGCCGCGATGGTCCGCAACCCGCGCGACACCGTCCGCTCGCACCTGGTCATGCAGGCCGACGCCACGTCGGCGGCGATGGGCTTCGGGCACCTGTGGGACATCGTCTCGACGGTGACGGCCGCCGGCCTGCCGATGCACCTCGTCGACGGCGACCGGCTGGCCGACGGCGCCGAGGCGCAGATGCGGGAGTACTGCGCGGCCATGGGGATCGACTTCCTCGCCGAGGCGCTCGCCTTCAAGCGGGAGCCCCCGGCGAGCTGGAAGACGACCGAACGCTGGCACGCCGGTGTGAGCGAGTCGAACGCCCTGGGCGCCGCCCCGGCCGGGAAGAAGCAGTTCCCGGAGGGCCTGGAGCAGACCGCCCTCGCGTTCGAGCGCGACCAACTGCCGTACTACGAGCGGATCACGGCGGCACTGGCCGGGTGACGGTGCGTAAGGTGCCCGCACGGGCGGCCGGTTGACCCGTCCGATCCCGACAACCAGCGGCAACACACCGCTCCGGACACTAGGTTGTGACCGGGGCCGATCAAGGCGGCCCGGTCGCGCAGAACGACGCGCGCGTGCAGGAACGACAGAGGAGCGGACATGACGTTGGGCCGTAGCTTCACCAGGCTGTGGGTGTCGCAGGGGGTGTCGAACCTGGGCGACGGCCTGGTGCTGGCGGCCGTGCCCCTCCTCGTCGTGACGATGACCCGGGACCCGCTGCTGGTCGCCGGGATCGAGGTGGCGCAGTTCCTGCCCTGGCTGGTCTTCACCCTCCCGGCCGGGGCCCTCGCCGACCGCATGGACCGGCGCCTCATCATGGTGTGGGGCAACGTGATCCGCGCCGTCGGGTTCGGCCTGCTCGTCCTGACGCTCGTGGCGGACGTGCGCAGCGTCGTCGTGCTCTACCTCGCCGTGTTCCTCGCCGGCACGGCCGAGACCCTGGTGAACAACGCGGCCCTGACGGTGCCTCCGCGCCTGGTCAAGCGCAGCGACCTGGAGCGGGCCAACGGGCGGCTGTTCGCGACCCAGTCGACCATCCACAACTTCATCGGGCCGACGGCCGGCGCCGCGCTGTTCGCGATATCGGCGACCCTGGTGTTCTTCTCCACCGCCGGACTCTTCGCGCTCGCCGCGCTGGCCGTCGTCACCCTGCCCCGGATGCTGCCCAACTCCAGTGACACCAGCGGCTCCAAGCACACCCCGGGCGAGGTCGTCCGCAGCATCCGGGAGGGCTGGTCCTACTTCTGGAACCACCGGCTGCTGCGGCGCGTGGCGTTCATCTCCGGCTCGATCAACCTGTTCTCTTCCGCCACCGGGGGACTGCTCGTACTCTTGGCGACGGGCCCGCTGGGCGTCTCCACCTCCTGGTACGGCGTCTTCATCGCGGTGCCGGCCGTGGGCGCCGTCGTCGGCTCGCTGATCGCGGCGAAGGTCGTCCCGGCGATCGGCGGGGGGCCGGTCACCTGGCTCGCCGCGCTCCTGCCGGCCGCCAGCTTCGTGGTCCTCGGCCTCAGCGGCAGCGTCGTCCTCTCCGAGATCGCCATGTTCCTCGCGGCCGTGGCCAGTTCGCTGAACCAGATCGTGGTGAGCACGCTGCGCCAGGCGGCCGTCCCCGACGAACTGCTCGGCCGGGCCACCGCCGGGTACCGGCTGATCGTGCTCGGGGCCGTGCCGATCGGGGCGCTGCTCGGCGGTGGGCTGGGGCGCTGGCTCGGTCCGGAGAGCACCTTCGTGGTGTCCGGCATCGGACTGGCGCTCGCGGCGGCCGTGTTCGCCTCGCGGGTGACGACCCGGGCCCTGCGCGAGGCCGAGCAGGACGTCCAGCCGGCGCCCGCCGAACAGATCTCATGACCACCACCGGTGTCCCGAACAGCGCCGCGACAGCGAGAAGGAGCACGTCCCGATGAGCCTGAGGTTGTCCCACACGACCGTCGACGCGCGCGACCCGTACGCGCAGGCCCAATGGTGGTGCGAGATGGCCGAGTTCACCCCGAAGGAGGGGGTGCGGCCGGGCTCCGACGAGTGCTACGTCGTCACCGCCGACGGGTACACCGTGCTCTTCATCCAGGTGCCCGACGGCAAGACGGTGAAGAACCGCATGCACTTCTGCATGCGCCCCGAGGGCCGCACCCAGGACGCCGAGGTGGACCGCGCACTCGCGCTGGGCGCGAGCGTCGTCGCCGACTTCCGCTCCTCGGGTGACTGGGTCGTCATGGCCGACCCGGAGGGCAACGAGTTCTGCATCCTGACGGGCGACTAGCCGGTCAGCGGGTCCTCGAAGCAAGACAAGCCGAGCAGACGAGAACAGGAGAATTGCGTGACCGGGAACCGTGAGGCCGTGTGCAAGGCCGCGTACGAGCAGCCGGCCGACGAGCTGGAGGAGCAGGTCGCCGCCGTCATCGCCGAGGTGCTGGACGTCGACCTGGTGGGCCGGCGCGACAGCTTCTACGACTTCGGCGGCACCTCGCTGGCGGCCATCCGGATCTGCGCCCGCATCGAGCGCCGGCTCGGGTTCAAGGTCGACCCGGCCCTGCTGCTCGAACACGACGAGTTGGCCGACTTCGCCGAGCAGATCCGGCTCGGTGCGGAATGAGCGCGGTGACGAACGTGCCGCCGAACGTGCCGCCGCTGCGGAGCGTGCACGCCGCGGTCGCCGAGCACGCGGACCGGGCGCCGCACGACCTCGCGCTGGTCGCGGGCGACGAGCGCGTCGACTACCTGACCCTCACCACCGCGGCGCGGGCCCTGGCGGGCCGGCTCGCCGAGTGGGGCGTACGGCCGGGCGACATCGTCCCGCTGCTGGTGCCGCGCAGCGCCCAGCTGGTGGCGCTGCAGCTCGGCGTGCTGATGACCGGCGCGGCGTACGCCACGCTCGACCCGCGCTGGCCCGCGAGCCGGATCGCC
>NZ_JBFBDY010000357.1:0-6491 GCF_040683475.1 Kitasatospora sp. NPDC093558
GCCCCCCGAACACACGAAGCCCGGCCGCCAACTTGGCGGCCGGGCCCGGGTGTTCGCACTCTCAGGAGCCCGTAGGCGTGCCCGGCAGCCGGGCGGCGACCTTCTCCGCCGCCGTCTTCACGTCGCTGCACACCTGCGGGGTCATCGCGGTGGTACGGCCCAGGCGCAGTTCGATGCTGGTGCGCTCGCCTCCCTCCAGGTAGACCTTGCAGACGCCGTTCAGGGCGCCCATCAGCATCACCGCGGGCTTGCCGTGGAACTCCAGGTCCGTCCGGGTGCCGTCCCCGGTCGCGGCCTCGGCGAGCGGGCGCTCGTCGAGGGTCAGGGTGAGGGTCCCGAAGCGGTACTTGTATGACGAACAGCCCCGGGAGCTCAGCCCGCTGACCGAGGGCTCGCCCAGGCCGAGCTCGGCCGAGACGGGCCGCAGCATCCGGCAGGCCGGCGACTCGTCGGGCTGCGCCTGGCTGGAGGCGGGCGTGGCGGTCGAGCAGGAGGCCAGGGCCCAGGTGGCGGCGGCGACGGCCGCGGCGGTCAGGACGTTGCGGGCACGGGGACGGTCCATGGGTGGTTCGCTCCGATCTGTTCCGTGGGGAAGGTCGAGTCAGCGCGGGAGGGTGGTCACCGCTGGAGGACGGCGCAGGCCCAGTGCATCCCCCGGCCGTTGGCCGCGAGCGCGACGAGGTCGCCGGGCGCGAGCGCCCCCGACTCCTCCAGCCGGGCCAGGCAGAACAGGTGGTCGGCCGCGCCGAAGTGCCCGTGCTCGGCGGCGATCCCGGCGTTGGTGCGCTCCGGCGGCACGCCGATCAGCTCGGCCTGGGCGGCCAGCACGCGGGCGTTGTCGTTGAGCAGCACCAGCCGCGCGAGGTCCTCCTCGGCGCAGCCGGCCCGGCGGCAGGCGCGGTGCACCGCGCGGGCGGTGCGCTCGTCGATCTCCTCGGCGTACGCGGCGACCTTCTCCGCGTCGTGGCCGAAGTGCTCGACGACGTCCCACGCGTCGCGCACCGCGGGCGTCTCGGTGCCCGGCACGAACGGGCGGCGGGCGCCGCCGACGTCCATCCGGAAGAAGTCGGCGTAGCGCCCGTCGGTCTCCGCGTACGAGGCCCGCCAGCGCAGGCCGGGCGCGCCGCGCACGGCGACGGCCGCGGCGGCGCCGTCGGAGAACAGCAGCGAGTGGGTGTCCAGGCGGTTCCAGTACGCGTCGACGGTCCGGTTGGCGCCGATCACGAGCGCCGTGCGGTAGTCGGGGTGGGTGGCGAAGCGCCCGGCCACGGTGTCGAAGGCGGTGACGCCGCCGATGCAGCCCTGGTCGACGAGCACGGCCTCGGCCCGGCACAGCCCGAGGGCCCACTGGACCCGGGCCGCCGCGTCCCAGTACAGGTGGTCGGCCAGGTCGGTGAGGGCGAGGACGAGCAGGTCGACGTCGCGCGGCTCGGCGGCGGCCAGGGCCCTCGCGCCGGCCTCGACCGCGAGGTCGGTGACGCTCTGCTCGGGCCCGGCCCGGTGGATGTGCCGGTAGCCGTAGCCGAGAACGCGCTCGACGTCCTCGGTGTACTCGGCGACGACGTCCTTCACCGCGGCCTTCTCGCCGGTGGCGACGCCGAAGGCGGTCAAACCGTAGTCCACGGGCGCGCTCCCTAGTCCGAGGTCAGCTTGGCGAGTTGCCGGGCGTCGCTCAGTCCTTCGGCGACGGCCCGCAGGAACGCGACGGCGTCCCGGCCGTTGACCACCCGGTGGTCGTGGGCGAGGCCGAGCGTGACGACGTCGGCCGGCACCGGCCCGTCGTCCGCCGGGACGAGGCGGCGCACCGGTCCGGCGATCGAGAGCATGCACAGTTGGGGCCACATCACGATCGGCCGGACGAGCAGCACGCCGGGTTCGAGGTTCAGCGAGACGGTGAGCGCGCCGCCGGCGAGCTCACCGGCGGTGAACCCGCCGCGGTAGGCCTTGAGCCTGAAGTCCATGAGGTCGTCGGCGAGTTCGGCCAGCGGGCGGGCCGCGCAGTCACGCAGGACGGGCGTGTAGAGGCCGTTGCCGGCGTCGACGGTCACCGCGATGTCCACGCGCTCGGCAAGTTCCACGGTGTGCTCGTCGACGAGCGTGCCGAACAGGTGCGGGAAGGCGGGCCGGGCGGCGGCCACGGCCTTGACGAGCAGTTCGGGCAGGCCGGCCTCGGCGCCGGTCGCCTCGGACACGGCCCGCAGCCGCTCCAGCGCCGCGTCCACCGGCACCTCGACGGCGGCGAAGGCGGCGGGCACCTCGCGGTGGGCCCGGGTGACGACGGCCGCGGTGCCCTGCTGGACGCGGTCCAGCCGGTAGGTGCGGGCGTCGGGCGTGCCGGCGGGCTCGGGCAACGCGCCTTCCAGCTCCGGGAGTTCACCTGGAGGTTCGCCGAACAGCTCGGCCAGCAGCTCCGCCACCCCGAGCTCGCTGCCGGCCCGCGCGTGCACCCGCAGGTATCCCGACGCGGGGGCGGCGATCTCCTCGACGGCCTTCGACGTCTCCACGTCGAGCAGCGGCTCGCCCTCCTCGACGTACGCGCCGTCGGGGACGTGCCACTCCACGACCAGGTAGGCGGCGTCGTTGTTGTTGAGCTTCGGCATGACGACCGGCGTCCCCGTGGTCCGTACGGCTTCGTCAACCTCCGCTCGTTCCACCGCACTTACCGCGACGTCCGGCAGCGCACGCCCCACCTCCTCCGCGATGCGCGCGGCCCCGAGCAGCACCTCCGCCTCCAGGTGCGGCGCGGTCGGCACGACGGAGTCCGCGGAGGACAGCAGCAGCACCGGGGCCCGCAGATCGGCCCAGGCCAGCCGGTGGATCCGGGCCGCGACGTCCGCGCCCCACGTGCCGCCCGCGGTGCTCTCCTCCGCCACCGCGACCAGCCGGGCACCCGCGATCAGCGGCAGGACCGGTTCCGGGTCCAGCGGGTACAGCCGTGCCGGGACGAGGAGGTGGACGCGGACCCCGCGCTCGTGCAGCAGGTGCGCGGCCTCGATCGCCCGGTGGGCCACCCCGCCGGGGCACAGCAGCACGACGTCGGCGGCGCCGCCGTCCACGGGTGCCACGTGCGCCCACCCGGCCGGGCCGCCGAGCAGGCGGAACCCGAACCGCTCGTCCACCACGCCGTCGCGCAGCACCCGCCGGGTGTAGAGGACCTTGTCCTCGAACAGCATCGCCGGCCCGTGGTCGAGCCCCTCGGACAGCAGCGCGTACGGGTCGTGGAACGGCGTCGTCTCGTACAGCGCCAGGTTCGGGATCCCGAGGAAGTGCTTCTGCACGCTCTGGCTGTGCGTCGGCCCGTAGCCGCGCCCGCCGCCCACCGGGCAGCGGACCACGACCGGCATCGGCACCCGCTCGCCGTACATCGTCACCGACTTGGAGATCAGGTTGAGCACCTGGTCGAAGGCGAGCGCGGCGAAGTCGCCGAACATGATCTCCACCACGGCCTCGTCCCCGGCGAGGGCCAGTCCGCCCGCGACGCCGGCGATGGCGCCCTCGCTGAGCGGCGTGGTCAGCACGCGGTCCGGGTGGCGGGTGGACAGGCCCCTGGTCACCTTGAAGGCGCCGCCGTAGGGGTCGAGGACGTCCTCGCCGAGCAGGTGCAGGGCGGGCCGTTCGTCGAAGAGCCGGTGCAGGGCGCCGTTGAGCGCCTCCACCACGCGGGGGGCGGGCGCGGTCACGCCGTCCGCTCCCCACTGCGGGCGCGGCCGGCGGCGAGCACGTCGCGCAGCGCGCGGACGGAGCGGCAGGCCCGGGCCTCGCGCGCCGTCAGCCGTACGCCGTAGGCCCGTTCGGCCCGCGCGACGATCTGCACCTGCCGCAGGCTGGTCCACGCCTCCGTGGTCGCGGCGCCGGTCTCGTCGGTCACCTCGGCGGCCGGTACCTGGAGCACCTCCGCCACCAGCTCGGTCAGTCCGGTCGGCGCGATCGGGCCGGCCGGGTCAGTCGGTTCGCTCATCGGTACCCCATCCTCGTGTCCCGCCTGCTGTCGCGTTCCGTGCGCCGGAGGCGGCCGCCCACGCGGACGGCGGCCGCGCCTCCACCTCCCGGGCCACCCGCTCCACCTCGGCGCGGATCCGGGCGTCGAGCTCCCGGAACGGCTCGCCGAGGCGCTCGGCCAGTTCGCGGTGCCAGTCGTCCGCCCACAGCGCGGCCACGTCCTCGCCGGGCCGGGTGTCGTCGCCCTTGCTGTGCGGGCCCAGCCGGTGCGTGGTGAACTGCACGACGGCCGGGCGGTGCTGCTCGCGCACGCGGCGGACCACTGGTGCCAGCCGGGCCCGGATCGCGGGCACGTCGTGGCCGGTGACCTCCACGAAGTCGAGCCCGAACGCGGCCGCGCGGTCCGCGATGGTCCCCGCCAGCTGGAGCCGCGTGGGCGTGGATTGGGCGATCCCGTTGTGCTCGACCACGACCAGCACCGGCACCCGCCACAGCGCGGCCATGTTGAGCGCCTCGTACACCGCGCCCTCGCCCCACGTGCCGTCACCGGTGAACACCGCGGCTATCCGGCCCTCCCGGGTGCGCTTGCAGTGCAGGCCGAGCCCGACGGCGAGCGGCAGGCTCTCGCCCTGCACACCGGTCGACAGGTAGCGCCCGCGCCGGATGTGCTGGCTGCCGCCGACGCCCGAGCACACCGCGCCCTCCCGGCCCATGATCTCCGCGAGCAGGCCCGCCGGGTCGCGGAACAGCGCCAGGTAGTGGCCGTGGCCGCGGTGGTTGCTCAGCACGTGGTCCCCCGCGAGCAGGGGCGCGAGGGCCACCGGGACGTGCTCCTGCCCGAGGCAGGTGTGGGTGGTCCCGTTCAGCCGCCCCTCGGAGAACATCCGCAGCAGCATCGTCTCGAAGTGCCGGATGCCCAGCAGTGCTTCGAGGTCCTCAAGGTCCGGTACACCCGGCGGTTCCGGCGTTCCAGCGCTCATGGGCGGCCACGCTAACGGCCGTCGTTCTCAATCCCGTTCACGATCCGCTCTCACCGTGCCGCCCCCGGCTCTCCGGCGGCTCTCACCTCGTTCTCAGCCCGTTGCGCCCGCCGCGAGCGGCCGCCTTAACTGATCGGGCGGCGCGCCGGGAGACGTCCCCCCGCCCGGCCCGCCGCGCCCCCTCCGGTCCGACCCGCCGATCCGAAGGAGCCCGCAGATGCCGCCGTCCCCCGAGGTGCTCGTCGTCGGTGCCGGCCCCACCGGACTCGCGCTGGCGGCCGAGCTCGCCGCGTTCGGCGTCTCCTGCCACGTGGTCGACAAGCGCACCGGGCGCAGCCCGCTCTCCCGCGCCTGCACCGTCGAGCCGCGCACCCTGGAGCTGCTGGACATGCGCGGGCGCGCCGACGACGTCCTGAAGTGGGGCCGGGAGTGCCCGCACCCGCCGCTCGGCAACGAGGACGGGTACCTCGACTACGGCCTGCTCGACACGACCTTCCCGTTCAGCCTGTCCATCCCGCAGTCGCGCACGGAGGAGGCGCTGCAGCTCGCCGCCGAGAAGGCCGGCGCGGTGCTGCTCCCCGGCACGGAGGTGACCGGCCTGCGCCAGGACGCGACCGGGGTCGAGGTCGACCTCACCGGCCCGCAGGGGCCGCGCACCGAACGGGCGCGGTACGTCGTCGGCTGCGACGGCGTGAACAGCACCGTCCGCCAGGCGCTCGGCGTCGACTACGACGGCTGGCACTACGACGAGTCCCTGATGATGGGCGACGTCCGGCTGTCCGCCCCGCCGGGACCGGCCGAGTACGCGCGGATCACCCGGCGCGGCATGGCGGCGCTCTTCCCGTTCCAGGACGGCACCTACCGCGTCATCGTGCTGGACCGGCACAAGTTCGCCGTCCCCGCGGACGAGCCGCTGACGCTGGAGGACCTCAGCGAGAGCTGCGCGGCCGTCCTGGGAGTGGACATCGGCCTGCACAGCCCGCTGTGGCTCTCCCGCTTCCGCAGCTCGCAGCGGCACGCCAAGCGCTACCGGGTGGGCCGGGTGCTGCTGGCCGGCGACGCCGCGCACACCCACATCCCGTCCGGCGGGCAGGGGTTGCAGACCGGCATCCAGGACGCCTTCAACCTCGGCTGGAAGCTGCGGGCCGTCCTCGCCGGCTGGGCGCCGGAGGAACTGGTCGACAGCTACGAGGCGGAGCGCTACCCGATCGCGGCGGAGACGCTGCGCAAGACCGACCTGTCCTTCCGCTTCGAGACCTCCGACGGCCCCGTCGCCCGCCTGGCGCGCCGGGCCGCCATGTGGTCGATGCGGATCCGGCCGGTGCATCGGCTCAACGTCGAGCACCTGTCCGGTCTCACCCTGCGCTACCCGTCCCGCGGGCAGGGCCGGTGGGCCGGCCGCCGCGTCCCGGACCGGCTGCTCGCCTCGCCGCAGGGCCCCGACCGGCTCTACCGGCTGTTCCGGGACGGCGGCTTCGTCCTGCTCGGCACCGACAGCTGCCCGCCGGCCGCCGCCCCGTGGGCGGAGCGGCTGCGCACGGGCGTGCTCGCCGAGCCGCTCGGCGAGCGGTG
>NZ_JBFBDY010000358.1:0-6470 GCF_040683475.1 Kitasatospora sp. NPDC093558
GCCGCCCGGATCAGCGGCGGCCGTTCAGCGGTTCACCGCCCGCATCCCGTCCTCGTCGTAGCGCTCGCCCGACACCTCGGGCAACTCGGCCTCGATGCGGGCCAAGTCCCCGTCGGTCAGCTGGACTTCGACCGCACCCGCGTTCTGCTCCAGGTAGCTGCGGCGCTTGGTGCCGGGGATCGGGACGAGGTGCTCGCCGCGGGCCAGTACCCAGGCGATCGCCAGCTGGGCCGGGGTGATGTCCTTCTCGGCGGCGATCTCCTTCACCTTCTCCGCGAGCCGGAGGTTGGCCGCCAGATTGGCCTTGGTGAAGCGCGGGTTGGTGCGGCGGAAGTCGTCCTGGTCCAGCTCGTCCGGGGAGCTGAAGCGGCCCGCGAGGAAGCCGCGGCCGAGCGGGGAGTACGGCACGAAGCCGATGCCGAGCTCGCGGCACGTGGGGAGCACCTCGGCTTCCACGTCGCGTGACCAGAGCGAGTACTCGCTCTGGACGGCGGTGATCGGGTGGACGGCGTGGGCGCGGCGGATGGTCTCCGCGCTCGCCTCGCTCAGCCCGATGTGCCGCACCTTGCCCTCGGCGACCAGTTCGCCGAGCGCGCCGACGGTCTCCTCGATGGGCACGGTCGGGTCGACCCGGTGCTGGTAGTACAGATCGATGCGGTCGGTACGGAGCCGCGCGAGCGAACCGTGGACGGAACTGCGGACGTGCTCGGCGGAGCCGTCCTGGCGGCCCACCGTCGACATGTCGCCCGGAACGGCGCCGTCCATCCGGTAGTTGAACTTCGTGGCGATCACGTACTCGTCACGGTGCCCCTGGACGGCCTCGCCGACCAGGGACTCATTGGTGAGCGGTCCGTAGACCTGCGCCGTGTCGAGAAAGGTGATCCCGAGGTCCAGGGCGCGCCGGATGGTCGCGACGCCCTCGTCCTGGTCGGCCGTGCCGTAGAAGGCGGACATCCCCATGCAGCCGAGGCCGATGGCCGATACCCGGAGGTCCCGCAGAGTGCGCTGTTGCATTGTGACGTGCCGCCCCTTCGTCTCGTCCGTCCCGCGGCCCGGCGCTCATCCGAACGCCCCGGTCCGCACGACCGGCCGGGCCTCGTGTCTTCGGAGAGGACCCTACGGTGCCGACGTCGTCCGGCAACGGACCGGCACGGCCGGGAGGCTCGCGGGCTCGCGAGTCTCCCGGCCACACCCGTGTGGGTCAGGCGACGCCGAGTGCCCAGGCGTCGTTCGCGGCGCTGATGCCGGTGCCGTTGCCGGTGGCGAGCCACAGGCTGTTGTTGGCGTCCCGGCCCTTCCACACGACCTCGAAGTTCCCGTTCGGCAGGGTCACCAGCGACGGGCTGGCGCCGGGCGCGACGCCCAGGAGCCACGGGTCGTTCGCCGCGCTGATGGCGGTGCCGTTGCCGGTGGCGAGCCACAGGCTGTTGTTGGCGTCCCGCCCCTGCCACGCCACCTCGAAGTTGCCACCAGGCAGCGCGGCCACCGAGGGGCTGGTGCCCGGGGCCACGCCCAGCAGCCACGGGTCGTTCGCCGCGCTGATGTCGGCACCGCTGCCCGTGGCCAGCCACAGGCTGTTGTTGGCGTCCCGCCCCTGCCACGCCACCTCGAAGTTGCCGCCGGGCAGCGCGACGATCGAGGGGCTGGTGCCCGGGGCCACGCCCAGCAGCCACGGGTCGCCGAAGGCCGTGATGCCGGCGCTGTTGCCGGTCGCCAGCCACAGGCTGTTGTTGGCGTCCCGGCCCTGCCACGCCACCTCGAAGTTCCCGTTCGCCAGCGCGGTCAGGGACGGGCTGGTGCCCGGGGCGACGCCGAGCAGCCACGGGTCGTTCGCCGCGCTGATGGTGGTTCCGCTGCCGGTGGCCAGCCACAGGCTGTTGTTGGCGTCCCGGCCCTGCCAGGCCACCTCCCACTTGTCGCCAGGCAGCGCGACGATCGAGGGGCTGGTGCCCGGGGCGACACCCAGCAGCCACGGGGCACCGACCGCGGTGATGCTGTTGCCGTTGCCGGTCGCGATCCACAGGCTGTTGTTGGAGTCCCGGCCCTGCCAGGCGGCGACCCAACTGCCGTCCGACAGCGTGGTGATGGAGGGCACGGTGCCCGGGGCGACGCCGAGCAGGTTCGGGTCTCCGAAGGAGGACAGTGAGGTCCCGCTCCCGGTGCCCACCCAGAGGCTGTTGTTGGAGTCCCGGCCCTGCCAGGCGACGTTGAAGCCGTTGTTCGGCGTCGGCGCGAGGCCGGAGCCGCTGGTGGTGGCGAAGTTCCCGGGCACGGAGCTGGTGACGTTCTTGTAGCGCAGGCCGACGTAGCCGGAGGTCGGCAGGCCCTCGATCGTCGAGTTGTTGATGTTCCCCTTGCTCGGGCCGTGCGACGGGATGCTGGGGTTGGTCTCGGCGTAGTAGGTGAAGTCGCCGGTGGCCTTGTTGGTCCAGCCCGCGAACAGGAAGATGTGCTGGCCCGGGTAGGCGACGGCATCGCCGGGCTGCAGGCCGGTGAGGTCGCCGACCGCACCGGTGGGCGTGTCGTACGCCGGGTTCCCCTTGCCGTCGGCGGTGGTGAAGTAGGGGCCGCCGGTCGTCACCACGAGGCTCTGGTCCAGGTGCCAGGCCATGGACACGAAGCCGGAGCAGTCCTCGCGGTAGGTGCCGTTGGCGTCCGTGTGGGACGAGCCCTGGTCGTAGGGGACCCTCTCGTCGACCCAGGACTGGGCGCGGGAGAGCATCTCTCCGGCCGAGATCGGGCCGTCGACGCTGGAGGCCGCGGCCGGCGAAGCGGCGACGGTGACGGCCAGCAGCGGGCCGGTGAGTGCGGTGGCGGCCAGGGTGGCGAGCATGCGGCGGCTGCGTGGTATCGGCATGGGTGTGCCCTTCGTGGCGTGGCGAACGGGTGCGCCGCTGTTCGCGGGCGCAAACGAATCGACTACCGGAGCACGCAGTGAATCTGACGCTTCATCACCGATCTGCGCTGCTCCCCGGCGTCTGAGAAGAGCATGCTCCGCCGGGATCGGCTTGGGAACGGCGATCGACGGGCATCAAGCTGCCCGGCAGCTTGGTGCCTGCTGCCACGGACCGTTGCGGCACGGCGCTCGCCGAGGGCTCAGTGCGGGGCTGCCGCTCCCTCCCTCGACGGTTCGACGAAGTACCTGGTGTGGAACTTGAAGAGGGCCACGTACTTGTGTGCGGTCTTCTGCACGAGTTCCTTCGCTCGTAGCGGTTCCACGGTGAAGACGACCTCCCGGTGCGTGTCGTCGTTCGCGTACGGCCTGCGGCCGTGGTCGTCGTACTGGTTCGGCCGGTCGTCCTCTCCGGGCGGCATCGCCGGTGCCTGGGTCACCCCCACGCTCAGCTCCGTCGACGTCGGCCCTTCGCCCGGAAGCGCGTACTCCACCCACACCAAGGTCGGCCGGGCCTCGGCCGATGCCGACTCCTCGGGCTTCGCGCCGACCGGCGGCTGGTGCAGGTACCGGTCCGCGGCCACCAGCCCCGCCGACCGCGGCTCCGCGCGCGACTTCCAGCCCTGGGCGTCAATGCTCCCGTCGAGTTCGGCCAGCCGCTCACGGAGATCGCCGTCGAACGCGACGTACACACTGGTCGTCCGTTCGCAGGAGGCCAACTCCCAGCTCCCCGACGCGAATGCCACGGCGACACGCAGCTCGGACTCGCACCGATCGAGCACCGACGTGCCCAACTGCTCGGCCCAGGGCGCCTTCGCGCGCAGCTGCGCGATCTGCCCGTTCATCCGCTCCGCCGCTTCCCGGCCGGCGGAGCGGGTCGAGGACGCGTTCGCCATCGCCTCGACGTCGGGCGGATCCGGCGGTGTCATCCGATGAATGGTCGCCACGATCACCCACGCCACCACCACCGCAACCGCCGCAAGCAGCCACGCGATTCCGAGTACCACCCGCCGCATGAGCCCCTCCCCCTGACAGTCTCACCGGTTCGCTGACAGTCTTTCAGGAGCCGTGCCAGGGCGATAGATCGGGGCGCCGCCGGGCCCTACCAGTGCCGCACCCGCACGTGAACGGCCCTGCCCGGCCTCAGCCTCAGCCTCAGCCTCAGCCGAGGAGGTAGCCGTAGTTGCTGTCGTTGGCGCAGACGTTCCAGAGGGTGTCGTCGTGTGCCACGGACGGGGCGTCGAGCTGGGCGAGCAAGTCCAGGGCGATCCGTTCCAGGGTGAACTTCCCGAAGAAGACGTTCCAGTCGGTGGGCCCCGGGTTGTAGGGGTCGAGCTTGAACTCGCCCTCGTAGTCGTCGAATTCCTCGTCCTGCTCCTGCATGGCCTCCCACAGGCCGGCGAGGCGCGTGAGGGTCCAGACGGCCAGGTAGAAGGCGGACAGGTCGGTGTGCAGCGGCTCGGACGGGCAGTCCTCCAGGTCGTCGCCCTCGGCCGCCTCGATGCGGCCGGTGACTCCGTCCAGCAGGATCTCGTGCTCCTGTCCGGCAGCGCCCAGGCGGATGAGCTCGCGCCGGGCCGGGCAGTGCGGCCCATCGCCGTCGCCCGCCGGCGCGGAGGCGGGGTCGTCCACGGTGACGAGCGGGCGCTCCTCGCTGTCGCGCAGGTAGCCGTCCGTGGGCAGCCCGACGGTGGTGAGCAGGCGGCGGGTGGGCTCGTGCTGCAGGGCCGGTGGCAGGTCCTCGGGGCTGACGGGGACCGTGCTGAGGTCCTCCATCAGCTCGGGGGTGATGTCGAAGGCGAGGGACTCAGCCGCGTCGTGATGGCGGCGGGCGGCCCAGAGCAGGCCGTAGCCCGCCAGGACGGCGGTCCAGTGCGGGGCGTCGCCGTACGGCGTGAACACGGCGGGGTCGGTGGCCTGCATCCGCTCGCGGACCGCCCTGGTCACCTCGGTCATCACGTCCCGGCCGCGTCGGCCGTCGTGCGCCGTGGGATCGGCGGCGGCCGCGCGGAGAGCCTCCAGTTCGTGCATGAACGTCACCAGCACGGACAGGTCGCTCGCCACGAGGTCGGTAGCCACCTCGCCGCCCGCGCCGGACCTCCCACCAGCGATGAACACCTGGCCGGTCACGGCGTCCAGCACGAGCCAGTCGCCGAAGAACGGCGGTTGGCCACCGCACTCGCCGAGGACGAGCAGGTGGTCGCCGCCGGTACCCGCCTCCAGCCGGCCCGAGACCGGCAGCAGCCACACGGCCGGGTCGGTGTGGAGACGTACGTACGCGCCGCCCTCGCGGGGCAGGCCGACCTCGCTCAGGAAACGCCGGGTCGGTTCGTGGACCAGAGCATCGGGCAGGGCGCCGGCCGGGACCCGGACGAGATCGTCGGCGCCGAACCACTGCGCCATGGTGTCCGTGGTGATGGTCGTCCTGAGCTGCACTGTCGCCGTCCTCCGTGTCGATGCTTGAGCGGCCGTCACCCTATCCACCGGACAGACGGCCGGACGTCATACAGGTGGGGCCTTGCCCCGCCGCTCATCCGGCGAGGGGCGGGATCACGCACCCCCGTCGGTCTTCTACACTCCTGGGCTGCGGCGGGCCGACCTGCCGGGAACAGACCAGCGCCGAAGGAGCCGAACCACCATGCCGATACAGCCGCTCGCCGGGGACGATCCGGCGGAGGTGGGCCCCTACCGGCTGCTCGGGGTGCTGGGTGCGGGCGGGATGGGCCGGGTGTACCTCGCCCGGTCGGCGGGCGGTCGGACGGTCGCGGTCAAACTGGTGCGCCCGGAGCTGGCGGACGGCGAGGAGTTCCGGGTCCGCTTCGCACGGGAGGTGGCGGCGGCACGGCGGGTGGACGGGGCGCACACGGCGGCGGCCGTCGATGCGCCCCCGGACGCCGCGCAGCCCTGGCTGGCCACGGTGTACGTGCCGGGGCCCTCGCTCAGTCAGGCCGTCCGGCGGTACGGCCCGCTGCCGGAGGCGTCGGTCCGCACGCTCGGGGACGCGCTGGCCCGTGCGCTGGTCGCCGTCCACCGGGCCGGGCTGGTCCACCGCGACCTCAAGCCCTCCAACGTGCTGCTGGCCGCCGACGGGCCGCGGGTGGTCGACTTCGGCATCGCCCGCGCCGTCGACGGCGACCGCCTGACCCGCACCGGGGTCGCGATCGGCACACCCGGCTTCATGTCGCCCGAGCAGGCCAACGGCCGGGTGGTGGGGCCGGCGTCGGACGTGTTCTCGCTGGGGTCGGTGCTGGTGTTCGCCGCGACCGGCCGGGGTCCGTTCGACAGCGAATCCGGTCCGGCCGTGCAGCTGTACAAGGTGGTCCACGAGCGGCCCGACCTGGCCGACGTTCCGGACGGTCTGCGGCCGCTCGTCGAGCACTGCCTGGCCAAGGAGCCGGAGCGGCGTCCCGCACTCGTCGAACTCCGGGAGCGCCTGTCGGCCGGGGCGGCGGTCGACTGGCTGCCCGCGTCCGTCGCGACGGCGATCGCGGCGCAGTCGGCCGAAGTGCTCGAACTGGAGGCCCCGGCGCCCGTTCGGCGGCCGGGCGCCGCAGCGCGGTCGGGGGGACGGTCCCGC
>NZ_JBFBDY010000359.1:0-6454 GCF_040683475.1 Kitasatospora sp. NPDC093558
CGGCACCGACCCCAGGTCTGAGCTCGTGTGGAAGCCGCCCCCCGGGGCGGCCTGTGGGTCGGGGGGTGCGGGGGCGGGGGCCCCCCCGGGACCGCGACCAGTGCCGTCATCGACGACCGGTCGGCGTCGGCGACGGCCTCACCGTCAAGGTCGCGTCCGTCGAGCAGCACCTCGGGGACAAGTCCTAGCCCACGTGGGCGGGTTCGGCGGCCTCATCGGTGCGGTGGGCGGCGTCCTGGGCGTGGCCAGGAAGCAGGCGGTCCAGGGCGTACGGGCCGGAGCCGATGACGGCGATGGCGAGGAACGCCCAGCAGAACATGACGGACGGTTCGCCGCCGTTCTGCAACGGGAGCAGCGCGTGCTGCTGGTGGACGGTGAAGTAGGCGTAGGCCATCGAGCCGGAGCAGAGCAGCGCGGCCCAGCGGGTGCCGAGGCCGAGCACGACGAGGGTGCCGCCCGCCAGTTGGATCAGCGCGGCCCACCAGCCCGGCCAGTGGCCGAGCGGGATGCTGCCGCCGCCCTTGGCGCCGCCGAGGACGCCGAAGAGCGAGGCCGTGCCGTGGCAGGCGAACAGGAACCCGACGACGACCCGGAAAGCGGTGAGGGCGAGTGGGCGGGCGGTGTCGGCCACCGCGCGCGGTGTTGCGGGGAAATGTACGGACATGGGGCAACGCCTCCTGATGTGGGGGAGGAGGGGTGGTCGGCAAGGGTAGCCGTGGTCTAGTCCACTTGACAACGACCCGTCAGATCCCCCTCGGCTCTGGCGAATTCCGTCAAGTCGACCGGGGGGCAGAAGACTGCACCATGCCCCTTGAGGACTTCTATATTGACCGAGCGGTCCAGAAAGGATTAGCGTTCAACCATGGCGCGAACGAAGGAATTCGACCCGGACGCGGCGCTGCAGGCGGCCCTGGAGCTGTTCTGGCGCCGCGGCTACGAGGCCACGTCCATGGCCGACCTGGTCGAGGGGCTCGGGATCGGCCGCGCGAGCCTGTACGCCACGTTCGGCAGCAAGCACGAGCTGTACCTGCGTGCGCTGGAGCGCTACAGCGAGCAGACCGACGCGGTGCTGCTCGCCGAGCTGTCCCAGCCCGGGCCGGTGCTGCCCGCCATCCGCGCGGTGATCCGCCGGTACGCGGACCTGTCCACCGGGGACCGGCGGCAGCAGGGATGTTTCGTCACCAACACGGCGGTCGAGCTCGCGCCGCACGACGCGTCGGCCGCCCGCCGGGTGGAGGCGAGCCTCGGCCACCTGGAGGCGCTGCTCACCGCGGCGCTCACGCGCGCCGAGGCGCAGGGCGAGCTGCCGGAGGGGCGTGATCCCCGGGCGCTGGCGCGGATGCTCATGGTGCTGATGCAGGGCATGCGCGTGATGGGCAAGGTCGCGGACGGGCCGGCGCGTGTGCGGGATGCCGCCGAGCAGGCGCTCACGCTGCTGGACTGAGCGCGGTGAGCGGGAGCGGCGGCTCTTCCTTCTGCCTTGATACCGAATTCCTGCCTTGATACTGAACCGAACGGTCAATATAGAAATGGGAACCCCATGAGCAAGCGCTTCGCCGACCGCGCCGTCCTCGTCACCGGCGGCGGCACCGGCATCGGACGGGCGGTCGCGCTCGCCTTCGCCCGGGAGGGTGCCCGGGTCGCCGTCGCGGGCCGCACCGAGGGCCCGCTGGCCGAGACCGTCGGGCTGATCGAGCGCGAGGGCGGCAAGGCCGTGGCGCTCACCGGAGACGTGACGGACGGTGCGGACGCGGCCCGGCTGGTCCGCGAGACCGTCGAGTACCTCGGCGCACTGGACGTCGCCGTCAACAACGCGGGCGTGCTCGGCGGCCTCGGCCCGGTCGCCGACATCGACGAGGCCGAGTGGGAGCGCGTCCTCGGCACCAACGTGACGGGCACGTTCCTCGCGATGAAGCACCAGATCGCCCACCTGCGCGCCAACGGCGGCGGCGCGATCGTCAACATCTCGTCCAACGTCGGCACCCACATGAGCATCGCCGGCCTCGGCGCCTACGGAGCCACCAAGGCGGCCGTCACCGCGCTCACCCGCGCCGCCGCCCGCGATCACATCGCGGACGGCGTGCGGATCAACCTGGTGAGCCCCGGCCCGATCGACACCCCCATGTCCACCCGGCCCGGGGAGAGCGCCGCCGACAAGGCCGAGCGGATGAAGGGCGCCACCCCGGTCGGCCGGGCCGGCGCGGTGGACGAGGTCGCCGCCGCCGTCCTCCACCTCGCCTCGCCCGAGGCCGGCTACACCGTCGGCGCCGACCTCGTCCTGGACGGCGGCGTGACGGCCTGACGCGGCTCAGCCCTTGAGCCAGTCCTCGGGCAATGCCTCGTACAGGGCCTGCAGTGCTTCGGCGCTGCGGGCCCTGGCCGTCATGGAGAAGTCCTCGATCACGCCGACCAGCACGCCCGGCCCCTCGAACCACCGGCAATCGCGCCCGAGCTCCGGCAACTCCCGGTAGACGTCGGGCAGTTCTTCCTCCGGCTCGGCGAAGTCCGTCAGCTCGTGGTCCTCCAGCAGCTTCTCCGCCATCGCCATCGCGACGGCCGCGACCGAGAACCGGGACTCCGACGGCTCCCAGCGCTCCTGC
Source organism: Kitasatospora sp. NPDC093558 (assembly GCF_040683475.1). Classification (NCBI taxonomy): domain Bacteria; kingdom Bacillati; phylum Actinomycetota; class Actinomycetes; order Kitasatosporales; family Streptomycetaceae; genus Kitasatospora; species Kitasatospora sp. NPDC093558. The sequence goes on from NZ_JBFBDY010000359.1 coordinate 2,601, forward strand.
GACTTGTCCGCGAGGTCCGGCCGGGCCACCGTCGCCGGATCGTCCTCGGCGAGCTCCGCCAGCGGGATGCCCCAGTGGGCGCAGCCCTGGTTCTCGGCCTGGTAGACCAGGGCGCCGTCGAGGACGTACAGCTCGTCCGGCGTCAGCAGCGTGTTGTGGCTGCTCGTCAGGTCCGCCCGCCGCCCGAACAGCCGGTACGCCTCGCGCAGCGCGGCCGGCAGCCGCAGGCCGAGGCGCCGCTCGGCCGCGTCGAGCTCGGCGTCCGCGAAGCCGTCGCCCGGCCCGAGCGGCCCGCCCCAGTACGCGGCGAAGCCCCTGACGAACGCCCAGGCGCCCTCCCGCCCCCGCAAGGTTTCGGCCATTCCTGCCCGCAAGTCGAAGATCTCGTCGTTCACGTGGGAACCGTACGCCGCACCACCGACAGCCCTAAGGCTGCTCCGGACACGACCGTCCGGATTGACGCGAACGCGTAATCCTGTGGTCACCAGTTGCTCACCGCCAGGTTTCCGGCGCGTCGCACGGGCAAGACACGGTTTCGGCCGGAACCGACATCACGAAAGGCGGACGCGCTCACCCATGCCGACCGCACCGCACCCCGCGCCCCACCCGCGGCGCAGCCACCGCTGGGGCGAACACAGCCTGGCCTGGGCCTTCCTGCTGCCCTCGCTGGTCGTCTTCGTCCTGTTCATCGGCTACCCGCTGGGGCGGACCCTCTACCTGAGCGCCCACGCGAACGACCTGTTCGGCGCGCCCTCCCGCTACGTCGGGTTTCAGCACTACACCGACCTGCTGAGCTCCGCGGACTTCGGCCGCACGCTGGTCACCACCGCCCTGTTCACGCTGCTCACCGTCGTGCCGGGGGTCCTCGGTGCGCTCGTGCTGGTGCTGCTCCTGGAGAACCGGATCCGCGGCGTGCGGCTGCTGCGCTCCGCGTTCGCGCTGCCGTTCGCCTTCTCGGTGGCCAGCGCGTCCGTGGTCTTCGCGGTGTTCTTCAACCCCGCCAGCGGGGTGATCAACGGCCTGCTCTCGCACGTGGGCCTCGGCCCGGTCGGCTGGCTCACCGACGACCGCTACGCGCTGGTGTCGGTCGCCGCCACCACGGTCTGGATGAACCTCGGCTACAACGTCCTGGTGCTCTCGGCCGGCGTCGGCTCGATCCCCGGCGAGATCATGGAGGCGGCCCGGCTCGACGGCGCCACCGGCCTGCGGCTGGCCCGCTCGATCACCGTGCCGATGCTCGGCCCGAACCTGTTCTTCCTCACCGTGGTCTCCACCGTCCACTCGCTGCAGAGCTTCGGCCAGATCCACATCCTCACCAAGGGCGGTCCGGACGGCGCCACGCGCACCCTCGTCTACTCCGTGTACGAGAAGGCGTTCGCGTACGGCTCCAGCGACTTCGGCACCGCGAGCGCGCAGGCCGTCGTGCTGCTCCTGGTCGTCCTCGCCTGCACGGCCGTCCAGTTCGGCGTCCTGGAGCGGAAGGTGCACTACGCATGAGCACGATCAGCAGCGTCGAAACCGTGGAGCCCCGTCGCCGTACCGGCGTCCTGGCCGGCCGGTCCCCGCGCGAGCTGCTCGCCCGCGCCGTCGTCTACCTGGTGCTCGCCGCGGCCGTCGTCACCGTCGCCTTCCCGGTGTACTACGCGATAGCCGGCGCGTTCATGGGCCCGTCCGAACTCTCCTCGTACCCACCGGCGCTGGTGCCCCACTCGGTCACCGGGCGGAACTTCTCCGGCGCCGTCCACACCATCCCGCTGGCCCGCCAGTACGCCAACTCGGCGATCACGGCGACGGCCATCACCCTCGCCCAGCTGTTCACCTCGATCCTCGCCGCGTACGCCTTCGTCTTCCTGCCGATCAGGGCGCGGGCGGTGGTGTTCGGGGTGTTCCTGGCGACGCTGATGGTCCCGTGGGAGGCCATCATCATCCCCAACTACCTGACGCTGTCGGACTGGGGCCTCGGCAACACCTACTTCGGCCTGGTGCTGCCCTTCCTCGCCTCCGGCTTCGGCACCTTCATGCTGCGCCAGTCCTTCCGCCAGCTGCCCGCCGAACTGCGCGACGCGGCCCGGATCGACGGCGCGGGGCACTGGCGCTTCCTGTGGAAGATCGTCGTCCCGCTCAACAAGCCCGCCCTCGCGGCGCTGTCGATCTACGTGTTCCTGTCCGCCTGGAACCAGTACTTCTGGCCGCTCATCATCACCCGCACGGCGAACATGCAGACGCTGCAGATCGGCCTGACCTCGCTGCGTGACTCCGAGATGTCCGACCCCGGCCTGATCCTCGCCGGCGTCGTCCTCTCGCTGCTGCCGACCCTCGCCCTGGTGGTCTTCGGCCAGCGCTTCATCGTCCGCGGCCTGACCGCGGGCGCCGTCCGCTGAATCCGTTCGTCCCTCCCGCACCCCACAGAGAGAGAACCCCCGTGAAGAAGAGTGCACGCGCGCTCGCGGCCCTGCTGGTGGCCGGCCTGTCCCTGACCGCCTGCAGCTCCGGCGGCTCCACGTCGGGCTCCGGCGGCGGCTCCGGCGACGCGGCGGCGCCCGGCGCCCAGGCCCTCGACCAGGCCTCCGGCGTCACCACCGTCGAGTTCTGGCACTCGATGACCGGCAAGAACGCCGACGTGCTGAACGGCCTGGTGAGCCAGTTCAACGCGGCCCACCAGGGCAAGATCGAGGTCAAGGCGGAGTTCCAGGGCAAGTACGACGACCTGGTCGCCAAGTACAAGGCCGCGGTTCAGCAGAAGGGCACCCCCGCCCTGGTGCAGGTCTACGACATCGGCACCCGCTTCATGATCGACTCCAAGCAGGCGGTCCCCGCCCAGGCCTTCGCGGACAAGGACGGCTACTCGCTCGCCGACCTCGACCCCAACATCCGCAACTACTACTCGGCCGGCGGCAAGCTCCAGAGCATGCCGTTCAACTCCTCGATGCCGCTGCTCTACCTGAACGCCGACGCCTTCAAGGAGGCCGGCCTCGACCCGGCCAAGCCGCCGACGAACCTCGCCGAACTCGCCGACTTCGCGCAGAAGCTGACCAAGAAGGACGCGAGCGGCCAGACCGTGCGCTACGGCTTCGGCGCCGCCATCTACGGCTGGTTCGTCGAGCAGCTCATGGCCGAGTCCGGCACGGTCTACTGCGACCAGGACAACGGGCGCAGCAACAAGGCCGGCAAGGTCGTCTTCGACTCCGCCCAGGGCGCCCAGATCGTCCAGTGGTGGGCCGACCTGGTCAAGAACGGCTACGCGGCCAACACCGGGCGCACCGTCGACGACGCCCAGGCGGCCTTCAAGTCCGGCACCGTCGCGATGCACCTGGAGTCCACCGGCGTGCTGCGCGGCTACACCGAGGCGGCGAAGTTCACCGTCGGCACCGCCGCGTTCCCGAAGGTCAACGCGGGCGACCAGGGCGGCCCGGTCATCGGCGGCGCCTCACTGTGGATCAGCGGCCCCGGCCACTCGGACGCCGAGAAGCGCGCCTCCTGGGAGTTCGAGAAGTTCCTGACCTCGCCGGAGCAGCAGGCCGCCTGGCACACCGGCACCGGCTACTTCCCGGTCAACACCAAGTCCCTGGACGACCCCAAGGACAAGGAGTGGGTGGCCAAGTACCCGCAGTTCCAGACCGCCATCGACCAGCTCAAGGCCACCAAGCCCACCCCGGCCACGGCCGGCTGCCTGCTCGGCGTGATGCCGCAGGCGCGCAAGGGCGTGGAGACGGCCATCGAGCAGACGATCAAGGGCTCGAAGACCGCACAGCAGGCGCTCACCGACGCGGCCAAGGAACTGCAGCCCGCGATCGAGAGCTACAACAGCTCGGTCGGCTGACGCTCCCCGCCACGGAACGCCCGCCCGGTGCACC
>NZ_JBFBDY010000360.1:0-6433 GCF_040683475.1 Kitasatospora sp. NPDC093558
CTGCAGGGGGGACCCTGTGGGAGAGTAGGACGCCGCCGAACAATTCTTCTGAAAAGCCCCTGATCCATTCGGATCGGGGGCTTTTCGCATTTCCGCGCCAGGTGTTCCGCGTGAGGCCGTTGGCGAGCATCACCCGGCGGATCGTCAGAACGGTCGCCTGGGCCACTGTCCGAGGCCAGCAGGACCCATCGCGCCCGCACGACCCTATCTACGCCCGTAGCACCCCTTCACGGCCCTTCTCGAGGTGACTCTGCGGGTGAGTCCGCGTCACTCGCCCGGCTTGGCACTGGTGATGACGGCGAACACGGCTCCGTGCGGGTCCTGGAACTGGGCGAGCCGGCCGACGCCGTGGACGTCCATGGCGGGGATCCGGACGGTCACGCCGAGGGTGGTCGCGATGGCGAGGCTCGCGTCGACGTTGGGGACCTCGAAGTAGGGGAGCCAGTGCGAGCCGGTGCCGCGGGCGGTGTGTTCGGGGCCGAGCTGCATGATGCCGCCGTGGGCGTCGTCGGTGCCGCCGCCGGCCGGGGTGAGGACGGTGTAGAGGGCTTCGCCGAGCGGGACGTCCTGCTCCTGCCAGCCGAAGACCGTGCGGTAGAAGGACTTCGCGCGTTCGGCGTCCACGCTGTAGCACTCCGTCCAGCAGAGGCTGCCCTCTTCGGTGACCACGTCGAGGCCGCGGGTGTCGTGCGGTTGCCACACCGCGAATTCGGCGCCGGTCGGGTCGGTGTAACCGCCCATCCGGCCCGAGGTGAAGACGTCGAAGGGCGCGAACCGCACGCGTCCGCCCGCCTGTTGGACGAGTTCGGTGGTGCGGTCGGCGTCGGTGGTGGTGAAGTACACCGTCCAGGCAGGCCGCGCGCCCTCCTCGACGAGCGGGCCGAGGGCCGCGACCGTCCGGCCGTCGAGCCGGAAGAAGCCGTAGCCGCCGGTCTCCGGTCCGGCCGAGTCGAAGGTCCAGCCGAACAGGGCGGTGTAGAAGTCCACGGAGACCCGGGTGTCGGGGCTGCCGAGCTCGAGCCAGACGGGCGCGCCGGGTCGGTAGTCGGTGGTGAGCATGGCGGCACGCTCCTCGGACGGGGCCCGTGCGGGCACGGCTGCGGTCGATGGCTCCCCCGCCCCTCCCAGCCTGGCACCTGCACCGGTGGGGCGCACGGCAGGCGGACACGGCGGTGGCGGGCCGTGGCCAGGGCGGACGGCGGCGGGTCGGGAGCCGTCCGGGAGCCGTGCGGGAGCCGTCCGGGAGCGGTCCCGGGGTGTCCGACCGGGGCGGTACGGTGCGTAGCGGAAAGGTCCGCCCGTACCGGTCGAAGGGGGGTCCGGTGGCCAGGCAGCCACAGGCGGGGCAGGAACCCGCGCAGCGCCAGCTCGCCCAGGTGGAGGGGGTGCTGGAGCGGATCACGTACGCCAACGAGGAGACCGGGTACACGGTCGCCCGGGTGGACACCGGCCGTGGCGCGAACGACCTGCTGACCGTGGTGGGGGCGCTGCTCGGGGCGCAGGTCGGGGAGTCGCTGCGGCTGCACGGGCGGTGGGGCTCGCACCCGCAGTACGGGCGGCAGTTCACGGTGGAGAACTACACGACGGTGCTGCCGGCGACGGTCCAGGGGATCCAGCGGTACCTCGGGTCGGGGCTGATCAAGGGGATCGGTCCGCGGTTCGCCGAGCGGATCGTGGAGCGGTTCGGGGTGGACACCCTGGAGGTGATCGAGAACGAGCCGGGCCGGCTGATCGAGGTGCCGGGGCTTGGGCCGAAGCGGACGAAGAAGATCGCGGCGGCCTGGGAGGAGCAGAAGGCCATCAAGGAGGTGATGGTCTTCCTGCAGGGGGTCGGGGTGTCGACCTCGCTGGCCGTGCGCATCTACAAGCAGTACGGGGACGGCTCGATCGGGGTGGTGCGCAACGAGCCGTACCGGCTGGCCTCGGACGTGTGGGGCATCGGCTTCCTGACGGCGGACCGGATCGCCCAGGCGGTGGGGATCCCGCACGACAGTCCGGAGCGGGTGAAGGCGGGGTTGCAGTACGCGCTGTCGCAGAGCAGCGACCAGGGGCACTGCTACCTGCCGGAGGAGCGGCTGATCGCGGACGGCGTGAAGCTGCTGCAGGTGGACGTGGGGCTGGTGATCGACTGCCTGACGGAGCTGGTGGCGCTGGAGGGGGTGGTGCGCGAGTCGGTGCCGGGGGAGGGCGGCGAGCCGATCACCGCGGTGTACCTGGTGCCATTCCACCGGGCGGAGATCTCGCTGGCCAATCAGCTGTTGCGGCTGCTGCGTTCGGACGCGGACCGGATGCCGTGGTTCGCGGGGGTGGACTGGCCGGTGGCGCTGGAGTGGCTGGCGAAGCGGACGGGGGCGGAGCTGGCGCCGGAGCAGGAGCAGGCGGTGCGGCTGGCGCTGACGGAGAAGGTCGCGGTGCTGACGGGCGGTCCGGGCTGCGGCAAGTCGTTCACGGTGAAGTCGATCGTGACGCTGGCGCTGGCGAAGCGGGCGAAGGTCGTGCTGGCGGCGCCGACCGGGCGGGCGGCGAAGCGGCTCGCGGAGCTGACCGGGGCGGAGGCGTCGACGGTGCACCGGCTGCTGGAGCTGAAGCCGGGCGGGGACGCGGCGTACGACCGGGACCGGCCGCTGGAGGCGGACCTGGTGGTGGTCGACGAGGCCTCGATGCTGGACCTGATCCTGGCGAACAAGCTGGTCAAGGCGGTGCCGCCGGGGGCTCACCTGCTGTTCGTGGGGGACGTGGACCAGCTGCCGTCGGTGGGTGCGGGGGAGGTGTTGCGGGACATGCTGGCGGACGGCGGCCCGGTGCCGTCGGTGCGGCTGACCCGGATCTTCCGGCAGGCGCAGCAGTCGGGCGTGGTGACGAACGCGCACCGGATCAACGAGGGGAAGCCGCCGCTGACGGACGGTCTGCCGGACTTCTTCCTGTTCGCGGAGGACGACGCGGAGCGGGCGGCGGGTCTGACGGTGGACGTGGTGGCGCGGCGGATCCCGCAGAAGTTCGGCTATGACCCGCGGCGGGACGTCCAGGTGCTGGCGCCGATGCACCGGGGGCCGGCCGGCGCGGGGAACCTGAACACGCTGTTGCAGGCGGCGGTGACGCCGGCCAGGGAGGGGCTGGCGGAGCGGCGGTTCGGCGGGCGGACGTTCCGGGTGGGGGACAAGGTCACGCAGGTGCGGAACAACTACGACAAGGGGCGCAACGGCGTCTTCAACGGCACAGTGGGAGTGGTGACGGCCCTCAGCGTGGACGACCAGCGGCTGACGGTGCTCACGGACGAGGACGAGGAGGTGCCCTACGACTTCGACGAGCTGGACGAGCTGGCCCACGCGTACGCGGTGACGATCCACCGCTCGCAGGGCAGCGAGTATCCGGTGGTGGTGATTCCGGTCACCATGTCCGCCTGGACGATGCTCCAGCGAAACCTCTTGTACACCGCTGTGACCAGGGCACGGAAACTCGTGGTGCTGGTGGGGTCACGGAAGGCGATCGCGCAGGCCGTCCGGGCCGTCAGCGCAGGTCGGAGGCATGCCGCGCTCGATCATCGACTTGCCACTGGATGATTATCCAACAGGATGGTTGCCTCTAATGTTCTCTTGACGTGAAGAGATTTACGGCAGAGCCTAGGATGGCGCCGATCTTGTCCGGTTCGTACCGGCTACGGCGGCAGGTTTTGTAGGGGAGGGCCCTTTCGGGCCACCCCGGGTGCGCGGCTGTCCTCCGGATGGGGGATGGTAGAGACAGTCAGGGCACCTTGGAAGAGGATTCATTTCGTCGGTGAGGAAGACGTGAGCGACAACTCGGTAGTACTGCGGTACCAGGACGGCGAGTACGAGTACCCCGTCGTCGAGAGCACTGCGGGCAACGCCGGCTTCGACATCTCGAAGCTGCTCCCGCAGACCGGCCTGGTCACCCTGGACAACGGCTTCGGCAACACCGCCGCCTACAAGTCCGCGATCACCTTCGTGGACGGTGACAACGGCATCCTGCGGTACCGCGGCTACCCGATCGAGCAGCTCGCGGCGCAGGGCGGCTTCATCGAGACCGCGTACCTCCTGATCAACGGCGAGCTGCCCAAGGCGGACCAGCTGGCCGAGTTCAACCGCGAGATCACCCAGCACACGCTCCTGCACGAGGACGTCAAGCGGTTCTTCCAGGGCTTCCCGCGGGACGCCCACCCGATGGCCATGCTGTCCTCGGTGGTCGGCGCGCTCTCCACGTTCTACCCGGAGAGCCACAACCCGTTCGACGCGGACCAGCGCCACCTGTCGACCGTGCGCCTGCTGGCCAAGCTGCCCACCATCGCGGCCTACGCCTACAAGAAGTCGATGGGCCAGCCCTTCGTCTACCCGCGCAACGACCTGAGCTACGTCGAGAACTTCCTCCGGATGACCTTCGCGGTCCCGGCCGAGGACTACGAGCTCAACCCGGTCATCGTGAACGCGCTGGACAAGCTGCTCATCCTGCACGCGGACCACGAGCAGAACTGCTCGACCTCCACCGTGCGCCTGGTCGGCTCCAGCCACGCCAACCTGTTCGCCTCGATCTCGGCCGGCATCTCGGCGCTCTGGGGCCCGCTGCACGGCGGCGCCAACCAGGCCGTGCTGGAGATGCTGGAGGGCATCCAGAAGGACGGCGGCGACGTCGACTCCTTCATCACGAAGGTCAAGAACCGCGAGGCCGGCGTCAAGCTGATGGGCTTCGGCCACCGCGTCTACAAGGCCTTCGACCCGCGCGCCGCGCAGGTCAAGCTCCTGGCGCACGAGGTCCTCGGCCAGCTGGGCAAGCAGGACCAGCTCCTGGAGATCGCGCTCAAGCTGGAGGAGCACGCGCTCAAGGACGACTTCTTCGTCTCGCGCAAGCTCTACCCGAACGTGGACTTCTACACGGGCCTGATCTACCGCGCCATGGGCTTCCCGACCAGCATGTTCACCGTGCTGTTCGCGCTCGGCCGGCTGCCCGGCTGGATCGCCCACTGGCACGAGATGATCAACGACCCGACGAGCCGCATCGGCCGTCCGCGCCAGATCTACACCGGCACCGCGATCCGCGACTACGTCGCCCTCGGCGAGCGCTGACGCAGAACTCCGAAGGGCCCGGCCGCACGTGTGCGGCCGGGCCCTCGTGCGTCCCCGCGCGGTGGAACCGTGCGGACCGCCCGTGCCGGGACGGGATCGTACGGCGCACGACTCCGGGGCCGGCCGCAGCCCGGGACGGCCGCTCAAAGCGTCCCTGACCCGCCACAACCCCGGCGCCGTGCGCGAAGGCCGTCGGTTCGACGGCCGACCCGGGGCCCGCCGGAGCCCCGTCGGCGGCAGCGTAGGCACGGGGACGCGTTGCCGTTCGTCGCGTCTCCGTCCCTCGGAAAACTGCCGCACTACCAACCTAAGACGTATCAGGGTGCGAGAAGTTACGCCCGGGGGGTGTGAGCTGCCTCTCGCCACGCTCCGTGTGCGGGTCGTGCCAGGCCCATACCACACGTTCCGGCGCGGGCGACGTCACCCTCCCCGCAGTCACGGCAACCGAGCGTGATAGGAATCGTGGCATTCCGGTACGGACCGTCCCGCACCCTCGCAGCGTGGCGGCGGAACTGGGGAGGGAGCGCGCAGATGGCCAGGAACGTCGTAGTCACCGGCGGTGGCACGGGAATCGGGTTCGAAGTGGCGCGGCGGTTCGCCGAAGCGGGCGAACGGGTCGTGATCGTCGGCCGGCGCCGGGCGGTGCTGGAGAAGGCCGCGGCCGAGCTCGGGGCGAACGTCACCCCGCTGGTCTGCGACCTCGCCGACCCGGACGCCGTCGAGGCCGCGCTCGCCGAACTGCCCGAGCGGATCGACGTGCTGGTGAACAACGCCGGCAGCCGCGAGACCGTGATCGGTGCCGGCCCGCACGCGCTGCTGGCCCGCTGGCGCGGCGACTTCGAGCGCAACGTGCTGACCGTGGTGCTGCTGACCGAGTCGATCCGGGACCGGCTCACCCCGGGCTCCGGCCGGGTCGTCACGATCAGCTCGATCGCCGCTCTGCGCGGGGCCGGCTCGTACGGTGCGTCGAAGGCCTCGCTGCACGCCTGGAACCACTTCCTGGCGGCCCAGTTGGGCACCTCGGGCATCACGGCGAACATCGTCGCCCCGGGCACGGTGGCGGGCACCGAGTTCTTCGGGCCGCGGCTGGACGAGGCCGAGGTGGCCCGCCGCGCGGCGCGCACGCTGCTCGGCCGGATCGGGGAGACCGGGGAGGTCGCGGGGGCCGTGTACTTCCTCGCCTCGCCCGAGGCCGGGTTCATCACCGGCGAGATCCTGCACTGCAACGGCGGCGAGCTGCTCGGGCGTTGAGCCCTGTACGGCTGTGGGGGGGGGGCCGGGCGAGCGGGGCGGGGCCCCCCCCCGGGGGCGGGGGGGGGGGGCGCGCGGCCGCGCCGCCGCGCCGCCCGCGGGGGGTG
>NZ_JBFBDY010000361.1:0-3172 GCF_040683475.1 Kitasatospora sp. NPDC093558
CGGCCCGCCCGATTCACGCGGTCGGGGTGTTCGGGGCTCCTAGCCCCGGTCGTCCCGGCTGCACCGGGGCCGGTTCGGCCGGCCCGCGGGGCAGCAGTTCGGTCGCCGCGGCGAGCGCCGTGGGCTGGGCCGAGGTCAGTGCCGATTCGGCGGCCGACAGTGCCGGGCGGGCCTACGCCTCGGCCGCGGCTGCCCAGCTGATCGCCGAGAAGGCCGGCCAGGACGCCAAGGCCATCAACGCGGCGTTCACCGACGCCTTCGACCACGTCCGCGAACAGGAGCTGGCGTGGGAGGAGAGCCAGCGGATGATCGCCGCCTGGCGGGCCCAGGCGTACGAGAACCTGCCGCCGCTGTTCAAGGCCGTCGTCGTCGCGTTCAACGCCCTGCCGCTGGACAAGAAGGCCGAAGCCGTCATGGAGGTCGCCCATCTCGAGATGGACATCTTCGGCAGCCTTCCGATCGTCGGCACCCCGGCCAACCTGGCCAACTGCGTGACGTACGGCATGGAAGGGGATCTGATCGACCCCGACCGGTACACCGATGCCGCACTGTCCTGCGCCGCGGAGATCCCGATCGGCGGCTGGGGTGTCCTCGGCGAGAAGCTGGCGCGCTGGGGCGTCAAGACGTCGAGGATCGCGGAGGCGCTCAAGTCGACCTGGCGGGAGACCGCGGGGCTGTCCTGCCTGCGGCCGAACAGCTTCCCCGCCGGCACCGGGGTGCTGCTGGCCGACGGCACCAGCCGCCCGATCGAGCAGGTGCGCACCGGCGACCGGGTGCTGGCCACCGACCCGCAGACGGGCGCCACGAAGCCGCAGCGCGTCGAGGCGACGATCCGCACGCCGGACGACCGCGACTTCACCGAACTGACCGTCACCTCACCCGACGGCCGGCCGGCGCGGATCACCTCCACCGACCACCACCCGTACTGGTCGCAGAGCCGCCACGCCTGGCGCGACGCCGTCGAGCTCGGCCTCGACGACACCCTGCGCCTGCCCGACGGCCGCACCGCCCGCATCACCGGCACCGCCCACGGGAGCCGTGCTCCGCAGGCCGCGTACAACCTCACCGTCGCCGACACGCACACGTACTACGTGCTGGCGGGCGCTACCCCGCTGCTGGTGCACAACGCGGGTGCGCCGATCTGTGCGTGGCTCACGGAGCAGATCGCGGCCGCCCAGGCCGCGAACCCGCTGATCGACAGCCTGCGCGCCACCGGCAAGCTCCCGGCCAACTTCTACACCAAGGCCCAGGCGACGGCCCTGGGCTGGGAGCCGGGCAAGGCGTTCGGCAACTTCGTCAAGGACGGGCAGATCGGCGGCGACGAGTTCTCCGACTCCGCGGGCGGGATCCTGCCCGACGACAGGTTCCGCATCTGGTACGAGGCCGACGTGGCCATCAACCCGGCGATGAGGCGGGCCAAGCAGCCCGGCTGGCGTCTGCTGTACTCCAACGACGGTCTGGCCTACGTCACCAGCGATCATTACCAGACCACCTACCGGCTCCCGAACTGGAAGAACTGAGCCCATGCGCGTCACCGTCGACGGCCTGACGATCCGCCGCGAGGCGGACCTGCACGTCCTGCTGGCCCGGGAGCTGGATTTCGGCCCCTACTACGGGCACAACCTCAACGCCCTGTGGGACCGCCTGTCCACCGACGTGGAGCGTCCGGTCGAGCTGGTCTGGCAGCACAGCGAGGCCTCCCGGGCGCAGCTGGGGGCCGAGTCCTTCGAGCGCATCGCGGCCCTTCTCGAGCGGGTCGTGCGCCAGGACGGGCAGGCGGCCGCCGGGGGCCTCGGCGGCGACGATGTCGAGGTCGGCCCGGACCTGGTCGGTGCCGGTCGCGGTGATCGCGGCGAGTTCGTCGGCGAGGGTGGGGGCGGGGCCCGTCGGGGTCGGGTTGAGGAAGTCGGGCAGGTGGCCGGTGGGCGGGACCATCGCGGCGAGCCGGCCGCGGTCGAGCCCGGCAGTGGCGAGTCGCCCGTGGACCTGGTCGGCCCAGCGGCGGTGCAGGGCGGGGACGGGGGAGTGGGCGAGGGCGCGCAGGCTGGTGACCACCTCCTGCATGGGGGAGACGGCGAAACGCGTCTGGGCGACGTCGTCCGCGGAGAAGGTCAGCTCGGTCCGCATGCGGGGCATCCTCTCCGGCCGCCGGGCACGGCCGCCCTCCCGGAAGATTCGGCCCCAGCTTAATCACTGGAGCCTGCTCGCCGCCGACCCGCAGGATGCTCTCGACGCCATCGGTCCGTACGAAAGCGGGTACCCCAAATGTCCACCACCGCACCGGAGTTGCGCGAGCGTGCCCGGAAGCTCCGGCAGCTCTCCGAGGACGGCGTGCTCGTGCTGCCCAACGCCTGGGACGCGGGCAGCGCCGCCGTGATCGCCTCGGCCGGTGCGCCGGCGGTCGCGACCACCAGCGGCGGCGTCTCGTGGTCGCTCGGGTCCGGGGACGGCCAGCGGCTGGGCCGGGCGGAGATGGCCGAGGCGGCCCGCCGGATCGTCGCGGCGGTGGACGTGCCGGTCACCGTCGACGCCGAGGGCGGCTACGGCCCGCTGCCCGCGGACGTCGCCGCGACCGTCGAGGCGGTGATCGGCGCCGGTGCGGTCGGCGTCAACCTGGAGGACTCGACGGCCGTCGGCGGTCCGCTGTTCCCGGTGGCCGAGCAGGCCGCGCGGCTGCGGGCGGCCCGGACGGCGGCGGCCGCGGCCGGGCTCCCGGAGCTGGTGGTCAACGCCAGGACGGACGTCTTCCTCTTCGGCCTGGGCGGGCTCGACGACGTGCTGGAGCGGGCCGAGGCCTACGCGAAGGCGGGTGCGGACGGCCTGTTCGTCCCGGGGCTGCTGGACCTCGACGCGCTGGCCGAGCTGTGCGAGCGCGTGGCGCTGCCGGTCAACGCGATGGCTGTCGCGGGTGGTCCGACCGTCGCCGAACTCGCCGCCGCGGGGGTGCGGCGGGTCAGCGTCGGTACGGGCCTCGCCCAGCTCGCGTACACGGCCGCGCGCCGGGCCGCCGCCGAACTGCTGGGCGCCGGGACGCTCACCGATCCGGACGGCTCGCTCGGCTTCGGCGAGCTCAACGCCCTCTTCCGGGGCTGAAACGCGCGGGGCTGATTCGCCTGGGCCCGCGCCGAACCGCGCCTGACCCGCCTGCGCCTGACCCGCCCGGGCCCGCGCC
>NZ_JBFBDY010000361.1:3182-6431 GCF_040683475.1 Kitasatospora sp. NPDC093558
GCCCGCGCCGAACCGGGGCTGCCCGGCCCCTCCCCCGAGCGGGCCGGGCAACCCCGGTGGTCCGGGCGCGATGCGGATCAGGCGGCCGGTGGCGGCAGTTCGCGCAGCCGGCTGACCGGCGACAGGGCCAGCGGGACGAGCATCAGCGCCGACCCGACGGCGATCGCCACGAGGCCCTGGCGCAGCCCGAGGGCCCCGCCGATGACACCGCCGAGCAGGCCGCCCAGCGAGCCGCCGCCGAACAGCAGGGTGCGGAACGCCGCGTTCATCCGGCCCATCAGCGGCTGCGGCGTCAGGGTCTGGCGCAGGCTGACCATCACCACGCCGGCCACGCCGAGGCCCAGGTAGCCCACGAAGAACGAGCCGACGAACAGGGCCATCCGCACGGGCCTCGGGCCGTCCGCGAACGCGACCAGCAGCGGGCTCGCGAAGATCGCCGCCATCGAGACCGCGTAGACCAGGCCCAGCCGGAACCGCTTGATGACCCGCCCGGATACGGCCGCGCCGACCAGGCCGCCGACCGAGGAGGCGGAGAACACCACGCCGATCCAGGTGGGCGTCATCCCCTGGTCGCGCACCGCGTACAGGACGAACACCGTCCACACCGAGATCATCGAGAAGTTGCAGAACGGCCCCACCAGCGCCAGCGGCCGCAGGATGCGGTCGCCGAAGACCCAGCGCAGGCCCTCGATCAGTTCCCGTCCGAGGTGCCGGCCCGCCGCGGGCGGCTCAGGGCGGGGCTCGGGCGTGCGGATCCACAGCAGGGTCAGCAGCGAGACCAGGTAGGAGAAGGCGTCCGCGACCAGGGCGACCGGCGCGGTCAGGGCGCCGATCAGCAGGCCCGCGAGGCCCGGGCCCGCGACGTCCGCGGTGGAGGAGGTGACGCCGAGCTTCTGGTTGGCCTCGACGTAGTGCTTCGGGTCCTTCACCAAGGTCGGCACGAAGGACATCCAGCTGACGTCGAACAGCACCGAGAAGACGCCGATCGCGCAGGCGAGCGTCAGCAGTACCGGCAGGTTCAGGTGGTGGGTCGCGGCCAGCAGCGGGACCAGTCCGACGAGCACCATCCGGGCGCCGTTGGCCACGAGCATGACGCGCCTGCGCCGCATCCGGTCGACCAGGACCCCGAAGACCAGCGCGAGGCCGAGGTAGGGGACCAGCTGCAGGAAGCGCAGCAGGCCGACCTGCTCGGGCGTGGCGTCGAAGGCGATGACGGCGGTGAGCGGCAGGGCGAGCGTGGTGACCTGGCTGCCGAGCAGCGAGAGGGTCTCGCCGGACCAGAACGTGAGGAAGTCCCGGTTGTGCCACAGCCGGGCCGTCGCCGGCTGTTCTGCCGGACGGGTCTGCGGGCCGGGCCCGATCGCGGTGGCGGTCATCCGGTGGTACTCCCCCCGAGTCGATTCTTATGGTTGTCGCTTGATCAACCGTTAGAATCATGGCAGCTGCACTTGATGGTTGCAAGGGGTGGATAGCATTAGGTCCATGGTTGCTGTCACTGCGCAGGAGCGCGCCCCGCAGTCCTCGCCGGGCCTGCCGCTCGCCGTCGCGTTCGCGAACACGCTGGTCGCCGTCCGGGGCAAGGTCCGGGACACCGTCGGGACCCCGGAGGAGCTCGCCGACTGGCTCGCCTCCGAGGCCGACGCCCCGGGGCTCTCCGCCGACGAGGCGGACCTGGCGGCGTTCCGGGCGCTGCGCGACGCGGTCCGGGCCGTCCTTCGCGCGTACGCCGAAGGGGAGCCGGTGCCCGCCGACGAGGTCGAACGGATCAACGAGGCGTCCGCCGCCGCCCCGCTCTGGCCGGTTCTGACGGCCGCCGGTGCCGGCCTCGCTGTCATTCAGCGGAGCGGCCGCGAGGGGGTCCCGGCCGCACTCGCCGCACTCGCCCACGGCACAGCCGACCTGCTCGGCGGTCCGCTCGCCGCCGACCTGCGGGCCTGTCACGGGCCGGGCTGCGTCCAGTTCTTCGTCAAGGACCACCCGCGCCGCGAGTGGTGCGGGCCAGGCTGCGGCAACCGCGCCCGCGCCGCCCGCCACTACCACCGGCACCGCGAGCAGTCGGCCTGACGTCCCGGGGGAAGCAGCACGCCCCGGAGGCCGAGTTCTCCGGGGCGTACGGGCGTACGGGCGTATGGGCGTTGGTGAAGCGTCAGCCGTTGAATCCGACCTCGCCCAGCGCCTTCTCGATCTTCGCGCGGTGGGCCGCCTCCCAGTCGTCCAGCGTCTCGGCGGCCTCCTTGGCGAGCTTCGCCCGGGCCGCCGCCAGCGTCTCGTCCTGCCGGGCGGCGGGCACCACGACGACGCCCTCCTCGTCCGCCACGACCACGTCGCCGGCCGCCACCAGGACACCGCCGCACCGGACTTCGCCGCCGTGCGAACCGAGCGCCTGCTTCGTGCCCGGGAACGGGATCACCCCGCGGGCGAACACCGGGAAGCCCGCCTCCCGCACCTCGCCGAGGTCGCGGATCAGGCCGTCGGCCACGAACGCCGCCACGCCCCGGCGCTGCGCCACCGCGCAGACGTTGCCGCCGGCGAGGGCGTGGTCGAGGTCGCCCGACTCGACGACGATGACGTCGCCGGGCGCGGCCCGGTAGATCGCCGCGTGCAGCATCAGGTTGTCGCCGGGTGGGCACCGGACGGTGAAGGCCGGTCCGGCCACCCGGGGCATGCCCGCCCACAGCGGGCGGACGCCGATGTCCATGACCTGGGCGCGGCCGAGCAGGTCGGCCAGGGTGGTGGTCGGAATGTCCGCGAACCGGTCCATCGGTGCCCCCGTTGTTCGTTCTCGACCGTGCGGTCGGTGCTGTCGGCGCATTATCGGTCAGATGGCGACGGCTTTGGGAGCGGGCGGCCAGGCGGTGCGCGAGGCGGTGCGTCAGGCGGGGCGGTGCGTCAGGCGGTGCGTCAGGAGGTGCGTCAGGCGGTCGGGCGGGCGAAGAACTCGGCCAGCACCGGCGCCAGGACCTCCGCGGCCACCTCGTGCGTCTGGTCCGCCAGCGTCCGGTACTCGGCGCCCGGCACCGCCGCCGCGACCTCGCGGGCCGGTGCGCGCAGCAGCTCCGGGCTGGCCCCGCCGTCCAGGACCAGCGCGGGGACGGCCACCTCGGCGAGGACCTCGGCCGGGACGGACCCGCCGGCCGCGGTGGCCACCACCGCGGCGTCGTAAGCGAGCGTCGGGGCGACCGCCACGCAGGGCGGCCGCACCGGCGCGCCGCGCAAGAGATCGACCATCTGGGCGGGCCTGCCGGCGAA
>NZ_JBFBDY010000362.1:0-6428 GCF_040683475.1 Kitasatospora sp. NPDC093558
GGCTTGCGGGTCCGGGTGCGCGCCGGCTCTTCTCCTCGGCCGGAGCCTCGGCGACGACGGCCTCCGCCACGACGGCCTCGGCGGCCTCGGCCACCGCCGTCCCGGCCACGGCCGCCTCGGCGACCGACGAACCACCGCGCGAGCGGCGGCGACGACGGCGCGGAGCAGCCTCACCCTCGGCGCCCTCGACGGCCGGAGCCCCGGTCACCGCGGCAGCGGCCTCGCCCTCGGCGCCGACGTCGGAGCCCCGGCGGGTGCGCCGGCGCTCGCGGGTCCGCCGCGGCTTCTCCTCGGCCGCCTCGACGGCCGGGCCGGCGCCGGGACGAGCCGAGCCGCCACGGCCACCCCGGCCGCCGCGGCCGGAGCGCGCCCCGCGCCCGCCGGTCTCGCCGAGGTCCTCGACCTCCTCCGCGCCGAGCCCGGCACGGGTGCGCTCCGAGCGGGGCAGGATGCCCTTGGTGCCCGGCGCGATCTTCAGCAGCTCGTACAGGTGCGGCGAGGTGGAGTAGGTCTCCTCCGGCTCGTTGAACGGCAGGTCCAGCGCCTTGTTGATCAGCTGCCAGCGCGGGATGTCGTCCCAGTCGACCAGGGTGACGGCGGTGCCGGAGGCGCCGGCCCGGCCGGTGCGGCCGATCCGGTGCAGGTAGGTCTTCTCGTCCTCGGGGCACTGGTAGTTGATGACGTGCGTGACGCCCTCGACGTCGATGCCGCGCGCGGCGACGTCGGTGCACACCAGCACGTCGACCTTGCCGTTGCGGAAGGCCCGCAGGGCCTGCTCGCGGGCGCCCTGGCCGAGGTCGCCGTGGACCGCGCCGGCCGCGAAGCCGCGCTGGGTCAGCTGGTCGGACACGTCGGCGGCGGTGCGCTTGGTGCGGCAGAAGATCATCGCGAGCCCGCGGCCGTCGGCCTGCAGGATGCGCGAGACCATCTCGACCTTGTCCAGCGAGTGCGCACGGAAGATGTGCTGCTCGATGTTGGCGACGGTCGCGCCGGTGTCGTCCGGGGCGGCGGCCCGGATGTGCGTCGGCTGGCTCATGTACCGGCGGGCGAGGCTGATGACCTGGCCCGGCATGGTGGCCGAGAACAGCAGGGTCTGCCGCTTGGCCGGCAGCATGGTGATGATCTTCTCGACGTCGGGCAGGAAGCCCAGGTCGAGCATCTCGTCGGCCTCGTCCAGGACCAGCGCGCGGACCTTGGAGAGGTTGAGCTTCTTCTGGCCGGCCAGGTCGAGCAGACGGCCCGGGGTGCCGACGACGATGTCGACGCCCTTGGTGAGCGCCTCGACCTGCGGCTCGTACGCCCGGCCGCCGTAGACGGCGAGGACGCGCACGTTGCGGACCTTGCCGGCGGTCTGCAGGTCGTTGGTGACCTGGGTGCACAGCTCGCGGGTCGGGACGACGATGAGCGCCTGCGGGAAGTCCGTGAGCTGCTCCTCGGCGGCCCGACCGGCGTCCACGTCGGCGCGCACGACGACCCGCTCGATCAGCGGGAGGCCGAAGCCGAGGGTCTTGCCGGTGCCGGTCTTGGCCTGGCCGATGACGTCGTGGCCGGTCAGCGCGACCGGCAGGGTCATCTCCTGGATGGGGAAGGGGTGGACGATGCCGACGGCCTCCAGGGCCTCGGCGGTCTCCGGGAGGATTCCCAGCTCTCGGAACGTCGTCTTGATGGGTTCAGCGGTGGTGGACAGGGTGCTGCCTCTTCCGTGTGGAGGGGCCGAGAGCGAGCGGCGGGCGGGCGGGCGCGCGGCTGCGTACGGGCTCGGATGCCCTGAAACAGCTGCGCGGACGCACAACCGCGCCGGTCCCTGCGGCCGGCCGGTGCGCGCGGCCCGATGGGCGGGGCGCGTCGCCGGCGGCGTCGGGGAGGATTCCCGTGAGGGACCTGCGCGGGACCTCCGCCGGGCGGGCGCGGTCTCGGCGGCCCTCGCTCGGCCACTGATGCGGTGCCAAGGCTTGAAGTCCAAGCCATGGTCGGAGCCGATCGGCTCTCCGACCGGGCATCCGCGTACGTGAGTACCCGTGCCTCCGATGCGGACACGTCCGAGGGGACGGTGCCGCTAGGAGCGGGCTTGCGCGGGACACCGAGACGGCGGTGACACCGTGCGAGCACGACGGGGCTCCGTACCACCATACAGTCAGGCGACGACTCGAACACGTGACGCGTCTGACATTGCCCCCGGCGACCGGCGCCGGACCGGGCGTTGCGGGAGGTCACCCGGCCCGCCGGCGGGCGGCCGGTCCGTGTGGGGGAGCCGGGCGGGCGGGACTAAGGTGGCGAGTCATGGACACCCACGGTGAGACGCAGGACGAGGCCGGCTCGATCGGCGACTGGGCGAGCTGCTCGGCCGACCCGGGCTACCGCGCGGCGGTGCTGGACCTGCTCGGCGCCCTCGCGTACGGCGAGCTGAGCGCCTTCGAGCGGCTCGCCGAGGACGCCAAGCTGGCCCCCGGCCTCGCCGACAAGGCGGCGCTGGCCCGGATGGCCTCCGCCGAGTTCCAGCACTACCAGCGCCTGCACGACCGGCTCGCCGAGATCGGCGCCGACCCGCAGGAGGCCATGCTCCCCTTCGTCGAGCCGCTGGAGCTGTTCCACCGCATGACGGCGCCCTCGGACTGGCTGGAGGGCCTGGTCAAGGCGTACGTCGGCGACGCCATCGCGACCGACTTCTACCGCGAGGTGGCCGTCCGGCTCGACGACGACACCCGGGACCTCGTCCTCGGCGTCATGTCCGACACCGGCCACGCCCAGTTCGCCGTCGACAAGGTCCGCCAGGCGATCGAGGCCGACCCGCGGGCCGGCGGCCGGCTCGCCCTGTGGGGCCGGCGGCTGATGGGCGAGGCGCTCAGCCAGGCCCAGCGCGTCGTCGCCGAGCGGGACGCGCTGTCCAACCTGCTGGTCGGCGGCGTCCAGGTGCAGGGCTTCGACCTGGTCGAGGTCGGCAAGATGTTCAACCGGATCACCGAGGCGCACACCAAGCGGATGGCCGCCCTCGGCCTGGCGTCCTGAAGGTCGTCGAAGCGCGGGCTACGCGGGCCGGTGGCGCCGGGGCGCGCGGTGGGCGCCCCCGCGGTGCGGGTGGTGCCGGTGCGCCGGGGCCCGGCCGGCGGCCACGTCGGGCCGGGCCAGCATGGAGGTGAGCACCGCCGAGGCGACCGCCGCCGCCAGGGCCGACCCGGCCGGGTAGTGCCCGGCCAGGCTGAAGGCCGCGACCGCCCCGCCGACCAGCGCCGCCGCCACCGCGGTGCCGAGCACCAGGGCGCGGCCCGCCGGGAAGTACGCCGGCAGCGCCAGGAGTGCGGCCAGGCCCACGACCAGGCCGATGAGGGCGAAGACGATCGACTCGACCAGCAAGGCTGCCTCCCCGGGGGACGGGCGCGCGGCGCTCGGACGGCCGCACCTGCGCCCTACCCCGGTCCGACCGGGCGTACACGCAGCGGTGCCCCGCTCCCTCGGGGGAGCGGGGCACCGGGCGGGCGACTCAGAGAGTGCCGAAACCGACCTTGCGGGCGGCCTGCTCGCCGATCTCCACGTACGCCAGGCGCTCGGCCGGGACGATGACGCGGCGGCCGTGCTCGTCGGTCAGCGAGAAGAGCTTCGACGTGCCCTCCAGCGCCTTGGCGACCGCGCTCTCGACCTCATCGGCGCTCTGCGTGCTCTCGATCACGATCTCGCGCGGCGCGTTCTGCACGCCGATCTTGACCTCCACGGCTTCCGTCCCTCCGGGGTTGCAGCCATCCACGCGCGGGCACCGGAGCGCCTGGGACAAGCGTTCGCGGCGACCGCGCCGTACGGCTTCACCATAGAGCACGCGATCACCGCGGAGGCGAAGGTCAGCGGATCACCGGCGACGGCCCGGGCCTCAGGCGGACTCGCCCGCCGGGTGCATCGGGAAGCCCTTGAGGCCGCGCCAGGCGAGGCTGGCGACCAGCCGCACCGCCTCGTCGCGCGGGATCTCCAGACCCTGCGACAGCCAGTAGCGCGCGGTGATCTGGGCGAGGCCGCAGACCCCGGCCGCGAGCAGCTTGGACTCCGACTCGGGCAGCTCGGTGTCCTCCTGGATCACCTTGCTGACCAGCGTCGCGCTCGCCTCGGAGGCCCGCTCGACCCGCTCGCGCACGGCCGGCTCGTTGGTCAGGTCCGACTCGAAGACCAGCCGGAAGGCACCGGACTCGCTGGAGACGTAGTTGAAGTACGCCTCCATCGTCGCCGCCACGCGCAGCTTGTTGTCGGTCGTGGTGGACAGCGCCTCGCGGGTCGACTCGACGAGGGCGTCGCAGTGCTTGTCCAGCAGCGCCAGGTAGAGCTCCAGCTTCCCGGGGAAGTGCTGGTAGAGCACCGGCTTGCTGACCCCGGCGCGGTCGGCGATGTCGTCCATGGCGGCCGCGTGGTAGCCCTGCGCGACGAACACCTCCTGGGCGGCACCGAGCAGTTGTTCACGGCGGGCGCTTCGCGGCAGGCGGGCACCGCGCGGGCGCTCCTGCGCCTCCTGGATGGCCGTCACGGCGCTCCTCACTTCGGGGTTCGTACGGGGCTGTACGGGACTGGCAAGGTGACCGATTCTACTTTTCGGTAACCGCGTCCGCGTTCGGCGGACGTGAGAAAAGCCCCCGGCCTCCTTGTCAGGAGCCCACAATACGGCGCTGACCTCGGCATCGGCAGTGGTGTGACGGGGGCGGAACGGCCCGGCCACGCAGGGTGTCCTCCCGGCGGCGGCCGCCCGGCGGGGGCTCACTACCATCGTCCACCATGAGCGGCGCTGAGCAGCAGGTACGGACGGTCGAGGTCCCCGGGGCGGTGCTCGCGGTGCACCGGCCGGCCGGGGCGGACGGAGCGCACGGGACGGACGGGCGCGAGCCCGGGCTCTTCGTGCACGGGCTCGGCGGCTCGGCCGGCAACTGGACGGCCCTCATGGGCCGGCTCGCCGACCGGATCGACGGCGAGGCCGTGGACCTGCCCGGCTTCGGCGCCTCCGGACCGCCCGCGGACGGCAACCTCAGCGTCAACGGCCACGTCCGCGCCGTCATCGGCTACCTGGAGGCCGCCGGCCGCGGCCCCGTCCACCTCTTCGGCAACTCGCTCGGCGGCGCCGTCGCCGTCCGGCTCGCGGCCCTGCGCCCCGACCTCGTGCGCACCCTCACCCTGGTCTCGCCCGCGCTGCCCGAGCTGCCGCCGCAGCGCAGCGCCTGGCCGACCGGCCTGCTCGCCGTGCCCGGGCTGCCCGGCCTGCTGAGCCGGCTCCCGGCGGGCACCCGCGGACCGGAGGAGGCCGCCGACGACCTCCTGCGGCTGGTCTACGGCGACCCGGACGGGCTGCCCGCGGCCACCCGGGCCGACGCGGTGGCCGAGTACCGGCGCCGGCTCGCGGTGCCGCACGCGATGCAGGCGCTGGTCGGCTCGGCGCGCGGGATCGTCTCGGCGTACACCGAGCGCGGCGACCAGGCGCTGTGGCGCCAGGCCGAGCAGGTCCGGGCGCCCGTGCTGCTGGTGTACGGGCTGCGCGACAAGCTCGTCTCCTACCGCTCGGCCCGGCGGGCCTGCGCGGCCTTCGCGGACGCCCGGCTGCTGGTGCTGCCGGAGTCCGGGCACGTGGCGATGATGGAGCACCCGGAGCAGGTGGCGCGCGAGGTGCGGGAACTGCTGGCCGCGCGCGGCCGGTAACGGCGGCGGTAACGGGACCGTCCGGGGCGAGGTCACGCCGGTTCACTCGTTCAGGTGGCAACCAGGCATGTGACCGATGGATGGCCGCGGGCCGGTCCTACCTTTCTGCTGCCGGACCGAACAGGTGTGGGGGGAGAGCCACACACGCCGCGCCACCAGGCGGGCAGCACGCGGTCGGCCACCAGCTTCCGCAGCCCCTCGGAGGGGCAGCAAGAGGAGGTCTTCCGTGCGCGTCGCCCTGCTCACCGAGGGTGCCCGTCCGCATCCGAGCCGTGGCACCGCCTGGTGCGACCGGCTGGCCGAGGGCCTGCCGGAGCACGGGTTCGAGCTCTACCTGCTCAGAGGACCGGACGCCCTCGGCGTCGGCGACCGGATCTCGCCCGCCTGGCGCGGGGTCCACGAACTGGCCCTGTGGGGGCGCAGGCCCGCCGGGCGAGCCCCCGGCGCACTCCGCAGACGCCAGTACGCGCGGGCGTACGAGGACCTGGTGCGCGCCCTCGTCCTGCCGGGCGAGCGCGCCGGGTTCGGGGCCGGGCTGTACCGGCTGGCGGCGCTCGCCAGGGAGGACGCCGGCCTGTCCGCGTTCCTGGCCTCCGCGCACGCCCGCCGCACCCTGGAGCGGGTCTGGCGGCTGCCCGGCGCGGACACCTCGGCCGGACAGCCGCTGGTGTGCGACGTCCTGGTCGCCGCCGACCTCCTGGAGCAGTGCCTGCGCCCGCTGGCCGCGCCCTGGTACGGCACCCGGCCCGGCGGCCTCGGCGGCGCGGACC
>NZ_JBFBDY010000363.1:0-6426 GCF_040683475.1 Kitasatospora sp. NPDC093558
CAGTCGGAAAATCATCCAGCCCCCGGAGCGGCCACCCCCGCAGCCACCCCCGGCGGAACCCACCCACCCGAAAGCCCACAGAACCCCCAAGCCCCGCGCAGCGGAACCCTCACACAGGCGGCGGCGAAGCCGGCCCCGAAAGCGCCACCGCCACCAGCGCCCGCATCGCACAAGCCACCTGCCCCAACGGCAACGTCGCATCGTCCGCGAACAGCTCCACGAGCCAGCCACCCGCCGGGTTCTGCCCACCCGCCGCGATCATCCCCCGGTAGCCGGAGACGACGAGCATGGCCTCCTCGGCCGGGTCGTTGCCCGCCGCCCCCGCCCGGAGGGCGAAGGCGCCGCCCCGGACGGCCCGGCGGGTCATCGGGTAGTGCCGGAGGTCGAAGACCGCGTCCGGAGCCTCGATCTGGGCGCGCTGGGTCTCGGCCCGGCTGCTGCTGGGCCCGCTCGTCATGCGGTAGACGGCGTGCTGGGCGGTCCGCATCAGCTGGGAGCCGGGCGGCACGTACGAGACCCACCACCCCACCGCGTCCAGCAGCCGGGCGGCGGCCTCGGCGACGACGACCAGCTTGCCGAGGGTGTCCGCGCTGTGGACGGCCCGGGCGGCGCCGTGCTGGTCGAGGGAGGCGAGGACGGCGGTGAGCAGCTGCCCGGGGTCGGCGCTGTGCGCGGCCCCCCGGAACCGCCGCCGGTCACCGTTGCCGGGCCGCCCACCGGGCCGCCCCCGCCCGTCCGCCCGGTGGTGGGGGTCGGCGGCGTCGGCCAGCAGCACCGTGGGGTCGGGCGAGAAGCCGGGCCCGTGGCTGCGGCCGGCGACGACGGGGTGGGCGGCGCGGGCGGCCTTGGCCCGGTACTGGGCGGCGTCGGCGAGCCGGAAGAGCCGGTCGGGGGTGGTGACGGGCCCGATCGAATCCCCGGTCGAAGCGACCCCGCAGGCGACGCCCTCGCCCTCGGACAGGGCGAGCGCCCGCGCACACAGCTCCTCGGCGACGGCCACGACCTCGTCGGCCTTCTGGCCCTCCGTGAGCAGGCAGAACTCGTCGCCGCCGAGCCGGGCCGCGAGGCTGCCGGGCAGTTTGGCGGCGGCCAGCGACAGCTGGTGGGCGAATCGTTCCAGCAGCCGGTCGCCCATCTCGTGCCCGAGCTGGTCGTTGACCCGTTTGAGCCCGTTGACGTCGCACACGACGAGGGACACGACGGTGTTGTCCCGGTTGTGCGCCTCCAGCGCGCTCTCCAGCCGGGCGTCCACCGCGCGCCGGTTGGCGAGGCCGGTGAGCGGGTCGGAGAAGGCGAGTTTGCGCAGGTCGGCGAGGCGCTCGGTCTGGGCGAGCCCGGCCGAGACCTGGGCGGCCAGGAGGGTCGCGTAGTCGGCGTCGGCCTCGGTGAACTCGGGCAGCCCGGTGGCGCGCGCCAGGTAGAGCTCGCCCCAGGCCTGCCCGTGCAGGACGATCGGCGCGACGACGCAGCAGCCGCGCCCGCGCCGGCGCAGCGCCGCGGCGCGCTCCTGGCAGTAGGCGCCGGCGGTCGGGTGGACGTGCCCGGCGTGGGCTTCGCTGTTCTCGGCGGTCTGCAGCCAGGCGCGCGGCAGCCGGCCGGTGGTCCAGCGCTCCTCCAGATAGGTGACGATCTCCGGGAAGTCGGCGACGGGGTAGGACTCGTCCTCGGGCAGTTCCTCCTCGCCGGGCGCGAGGTCGCCGTGGTTGACGAGCACCCGCAGCCGACCGGACTCGCGGTCCCAGACGGAGACGGCCGCCATGGTGGAGCCGAGGGCTTCGGTGGCGCGGGCGGCGGCGGCCCGGACGGCCTCCAGGGGGGTGAGCGCCCCGGCCATGTCCTGGGCGAGCTCGACCACGGACCGCAACCGCAGGTCGGGCAGGGCGGCGGGGGGCCGCCCCGAGCCGTCGCAGTCGCAGCCGCGGTCCGTCATGGTCGCCTCACTGCTCACCGGCTCGCCTCGCTCCCTGTGCTCGGTCCTGCCAGACCCCGAGGGCAGCCGCACCCGTCCGGCCGCTTGCACCAAGACTATGGCGATTTCATTCGGTTATGCCCCGTTTTCGGACTGTACGTCGTCCGACTTTGGGCATCCGGCACAAGACACCGAACACAGAACACCCGGCAGCAGACCCGCAGCCGCCGCTACTCCGCCTTCAGCCGTCGCGACAGCAGCCAGGGCTCCACCAGCCCGAGCCCCCGCACCGGCCGCCGCCACATCGGCTGCAGGTGGAAGCGGTGCCCGGAGTCCGGCGCGGGCAGCGGCAGCCCGGAGGCGGGCATCCCCGCGGCGGCGGAGAGCGCCTCGGCGAGGCCGGGCCCGTCCGCGTCGGGCGGGGCGACGCTGCCGTTCTGCTCCAGCGCGGCGGCGAACTCGCCGTCGATGAGCACGGCGTCCTTGGGGGCGATGGAGGTGAGCCGGCTGGCGAGGTTGACGGTGGTGCCGAAGACGTCGCCCATCCGGGAGGTCACGGTGCCGAAGGCCATGCCGACCCGCAGCGCGGGGATG
Source organism: Kitasatospora sp. NPDC093558 (assembly GCF_040683475.1). NCBI lineage: Bacteria > Bacillati > Actinomycetota > Actinomycetes > Kitasatosporales > Streptomycetaceae > Kitasatospora > Kitasatospora sp. NPDC093558. The sequence continues at coordinate 2,504 of NZ_JBFBDY010000363.1, forward strand.
GTCTCGTCCTCGGCGAGCGCGTCGATCAGGCCGAGGGCGATCTCGGCGGCGGTCACCGGGTCCTCGGAGACGTAGAGGATCTCGTCGCCGAGGGTCTTGATGACCCGGCCGCCCTGCCCGGCGATCAGGTCGGAGCAGGTGTTCTCGAAGGTCTCGACGAGCTCGCCGAGTTCCTCCTCCTCCAGCCGGCGGGACAGCCGGGTGAAGCCCACCAGGTCGGCGAAGCCGACGGCGAGCCGGCCGCTGGTGATCTCGTGGTCCTCGGCGGCCTGGACGACCCGCCCGGTGACGGCGGCGAGCTGGCGGCGCCAGACGTAGACGAGGAACTGCTCCAGCTCGGGCAGCAGCAGCTCGACGAGCGGGTAGGCGACCTCGGCGCGGGTGAGGCCGGGCTCGACGGACTGGGTGAGGTTCTCCAGGAAGGTGTCCATCTGCCAGCCGGCCAGCCGCGCCGTGGTCTGCCCGGTGGAGCGCGCCACCTGGATCGCCATCGACTCGCTGAGCAGGCCGGACTCGACGAGGCCGGCCAGCCGGCGCAGCGCGATCACGTCACCGTCGGTGAGCGCCCTGGACTGCCCGATGTCGGGGAAGCCCATCGCCCGCCAGAACCGCGTGGCCAGCTCCATCGGGACGTCGGCGGCCCTCGCGGCCTGGTAGGGGGTGTAGCGGCGCGGCGCGTCCAGGATCAGGCGTTCGAGTTCGAGCGCGACCGTCTGGTCGTGGCTTTCCGCCGTCCCGCCGCTCGTCCCGCCGCTGCTGCCGTCCTCTGCCACCGGTCCGTCCCCGTGCGGTCGCCGCACTTGCCTCGTGTCCTACCTGTCCGGGCGCCCGCCCGCCACCCGGGCGGACAGTGGCGCGCCTCACACCGCTGCCAGGTGGAATGTTCGCACGGAATCGCGTGATCCGGGGCATCCGCCCGGGTCAAGGAGAGGTGAAGAGTGCCGTTCAGCGGGGTTCGGGGCGCACGTGGACGACGTCCCCCGCGCCCACCGAACGGCGCGCGCCCTCCGGCGTACGAACCACCAGCCGCCCGTCGCCGTCGATCGCCACCGCCTCGCCGGCGAGCACGGTGTCGCCCGGCAGGTGCACCTCGACCGGGCGGCCGAGCGTGGTGCAGCGGTCGACGTAGGCGCGGAGCAGGTCGCTGGCGTGCGGGTCGCCGGCGGCGGCCGTCCAGTCGCCGTACAGCTCGGCGAACTCGCGCAGCAGGGCGCGCAGCAGCGTGGACCGGTCGGTGACGGAGGCGCCGGCCAGGGCGAGCGAGGCGGCGGTGGGGACGGGCAGCTCGTCGTCGCGCAGCGAGACGTTGAGGCCGACGCCGGCGATGACGGCGCCGCCGCTCAGCTCGGTCAGGATCCCGCCGAGCTTGCGCTCCGCGCCGTCGACCTCGACCTGGAGGTCGTTGGGCCACTTCAGCCCGACCTCGACGCCGGCGACCCGGTTCAGCGTGCTGGCCACGGCGACGCCGACCAGGATCGGCAGCCAGCCGTACCGCTCGACCGGCACCTCCTCCGGGCGCAGCAGGACGGAGAGGAACAGCCCCGAGCGCGGGGGCGCCGTCCACTGCCGGTCCAGCCGTCCGCGCGCGGCGCTCTGCGCCTCGGCGACGAGGACGGCGCCCTGCGGCGCACCGGCCAGGGCGCGGGCGGCGAGGTCGGTGTTGGTGGAGCCGGTCTCGGTGACGACGTCGAGCGAGGTCCACAGCCCGCCCGGGAGCACCAGGTCCCGGCGCAGCGCCTCCTCGTCCAGCGGCGGCCGGTCCAGGTCGGTCCACGGCGAGGGCCCGGCGTGGCCGAAGCCGCGCAGTCCGCTGCGACGGGGGGTCTCGGGGGTCTCGGGTGCAGTCATGGCAACGACCCTAGAGGGACCCGTCGGGATACGCCGCCTCATCGTCCCGCAGAACGGCCGTCAACAAAACTGTGTCGCTGACCATAACGGCCGGGCGTTACGCCTGGCCCTCCGTGCTGGCTACGCTACCCAACGGTAGTTCGCAGCGCCGCCCTGCCCTCCTGTGCGGGCCCCCGTTCCGGTCCGCGCGCACTCGAACAGGTCGCGGCCCAGGATCAGGGAGAGCCACCGGAATGACCGAGGCCCCGTACGACCCCCACACCACCGCGGGCAAGCTCGCCGACCTGCGGCGCAGGATCGACGAGGCGGTGCACTCCGGCTCCGCCAAGGCGGTGGAGAAGCAGCACGCCAAGGGCAAGCTGACGGCCCGGGAGCGGGTGGCGGAGCTGCTGGACGAGGACTCCTTCGTCGAGTTCGACGAGTTCGCCCGGCACCGCTCGACCAACTTCGGTCAGGAGAAGAACCGCCCGTACGGCGACGGCGTGGTCACCGGCTACGGCACCGTCGACGGCCGCCAGGTCGCCGTGTTCGCCCAGGACTTCACCGTCTTCGGCGGCTCGCTCGGCGAGGTCTTCGGCGAGAAGATCGTCAAGGTCATGGACTTCGCGCTGAAGACCGGCTGCCCGGTCATCGGCATCAACGACTCCGGCGGCGCCCGGATCCAGGAGGGCGTGGTCTCGCTCGGCCTGTACGGCGAGATCTTCCGCCGCAACGTGCACGCCTCCGGCGTGATCCCGCAGATCTCGCTGATCATGGGCCCCTGCGCGGGCGGCGCGGTGTACTCCCCCGCGATCACCGACTTCGTCGTGATGGCCGACCAGACCTCGCACATGTTCATCACCGGCCCGGACGTCATCAAGACCGTCACCGGCGAGGACGTCGGCATGGAGGAGCTGGGCGGCGCGCGCACCCACAACACCAAGTCCGGCAACGCGCACTACCTGGCCACGGACGAGAAGGAGGCGATCGAGTACGTCAAGAGCCTGCTCTCGTACCTGCCCTCCAACAACCTCTCGGAGCCGCCGTCCTACCCCGAGCAGGCCGACCTCGACGTCACCGACGAGGACCTCGAACTCGACACGATCGTGCCGGACTCGGCGAACCAGCCGTACGACATGCGCAAGGTGATCGAGCACATCGTCGACGACGGCGAGTTCCTGGAGACCCAGCCGCTGTTCGCCGGCAACATCATCACCGGCTTCGGCCGGATCGAGGGCCAGTCGGTGGGCGTCGTCGGCAGCCAGCCGATGGACCTGGCCGGCTGCCTGGACATCAACGCCAGCGAGAAGGCCGCCCGCTTCATCCGCACCTGCGACAGCTTCAACATCCCGGTGCTGACCTTCGTCGACGTGCCCGGCTTCCTGCCCGGCACCGAGCAGGAGTGGGACGGCATCATCCGCCGCGGCGCCAAGCTGATCTACGCCTACGCCGAGGCCACCGTGCCGCTGATCACCGTGATCACCCGCAAGGCCTTCGGCGGCGCCTACGACGTCATGGGCTCCAAGCACCTGGGCGCCGACCTCAACCTGGCCTGGCCGACCGCGCAGATCGCCGTCATGGGCGCGCAGGGCGCGGTCAACATCCTGCACCGCCGGGAGATCGCCGAGGCCGAGGCCGCCGGCACCGCCGAGGAGAAGCGGGCCGAGCTCATCGCCTCGTACGAGGACACCCTGCTCAACCCGTACCTCGCGGCCGAGCGCGGTTACGTGGACGCGGTGATCGCGCCCAGCGAGACCCGCCGGCACATCGTGCGCGGCCTGCGGGCGCTGCGCGGCAAGCGCGAGGTGCTTCCGCCGAAGAAGCACGGGAACATCCCCCTGTAGGCCCACTGCCCAGAACACGGCCGTAGCGAGAGGATTGAGCCATGGCCCCGATCCACGTGCTGCACGGGCAGCCGACCCCCGAGGAGCTTGCCACCGTCCTGGCGGTGGTCCAGGCCCGGGCCGCCGCCGCGCAGGCCGCCGCCGAGGCGGCGCGCCGGGCGGGCGCCGGCCCGGCCTCCCCGTGGAACGACCGCGCCCGGCTGCTCCGCCCGGCGGTCCGTCCCGGCGTCAACGCCTGGCGGACCTCCGGCT
>NZ_JBFBDY010000364.1:0-6395 GCF_040683475.1 Kitasatospora sp. NPDC093558
GCAGGGGGGACCCTGTGGGAGAGTAGGACGCCGCCGAACAATTCTTCTGAAAAGCCCCTGATCCATTCGGATCGGGGGCTTTTCGCATTTCCGGGCAGTCCGTCCGCATGCCCGAGTACCTCCACGCGGAGCCCGCCGGCAGCCCGGATTGTGACGCAGGTCACTCCGAACGAAGAACCTGTGCGCCGTATCCGGCGTCTGGCTGGTGTGAGATCACGCAGGAGAGCACTGGACGAGCTGGACGAGGAGCGCCTCCTCCGGCTGGTGGCCAGAGGTGACCGTGCGGCGTTCGACGAGTTGTACGGCCGAACGTCGCCGTGGCTGGCGGTGCGGTTGCGCCGTCGTTGTTCGGACGAGCAGATCGTCGCCGAGGTCATGCAGGAGACGTACCTGGCGGTGTGGCGCGCGGCCGGCGCGTTCGCGGGGAGTGTGGTCGGCGGGACGGCCGTCGGGTGGCTGTGGACGATCGCCGCGCGCCGGCTGGTCGACGCGTTCCGGCGCCGGGCCCACCACGCGGAACCGCCGGTCGCCGCCGCCGAGTTGGCGGTGGTGCCCGCGGCGGAGGAGGAGGCGCTCGCCGGGACCGTCGGCGGCGACGTCGGTGATGCGCTGCGGCGGCTGGCGCCGGAGCTCCGGCAGGTTCTCCAGGCCATGGTGCTCGACGGGCTTTCCGTCCGGGAGACGGCCGTTCTGCTCAGGCTGCCCGAAGGCACCGTCAAGACGCGTGCGCGCCGGGCCCGGATCGCGATGCGGGAGGAGCTGACATGAGCTCAGAACAGACGGAAAGACACCCGACGGAACACCCGACGGAACACGCCGCGGCGCGATTGATCGCCGACTACGCGCGCGGTGACGTCGATCTGCCCGCGGACACGCTCTGGGCGCTGGAGGCCCATCTGGAGACGTGCGCGCCCTGCCGGAGCCGCTTGGCGGCGGCGGTCCCCACGGAGGCGCCCGGCATCGCCGCGCTTGTCGATACGGTCCGGGCCGGCCTGGAGCCGCAGTTGGCCGCCGCCGTCCAGGCGCCCGCCAGGCGGTGGCGCCCGAGGTGGGTGTCGGCCTGGTTGACGCCCGTCATGGCGCCCTGGCTGGCCATGACCGCCGCCGTCACGCTGGTCGCGCTGCTGCTGGACGAGGCCGCGCCGTCGACGGTCCTCGGCGGCCCGTCGCTCGTGCTGCTGGTCGCGCCGGTGCTGCCGCTGTGCGGTGTCGCCGCCGCGTGGTCGCGCGGCCTGGATCCGGCACACGAGCTGACGGCCTCGACCGCTCGCGCCGGACTGCCCCTGCTCCTCCGGCGCACCACGGCGGTGCTCGCCGTCGTCCTGCCGGGGCTCCTGCTGGAGGGCTGGCTGACCGGAACCATGACGGCCGCGCAGTGGTTGCTGCCCTCCCTGGCCTTCACCTCCGCCGCCCTGGCGCTGGGCAGCGTCATCGGCGTGACCCGCGCCGCTGCCGGTCTGGCGGCCGTGTGGGGCGTCGCCGTCATGGTGCCCGCATGGGTCACCGAACGCGTTCCCGTCGTCCTGGAGACGAGCGGATTGCCCCTGTGGGGACTGGTCCTTGCGCTCGGAACGGGCGCCGTCGTCGCCCGCCGGAACGTCTACTCGGCTTTCTGAAGCCCTCGTTGCCCCCAAAGCCCTTACCGATGACCCCCGAAAGGGACCATCCATGACACCTGCCACGAGCGCGGTCGACACCGCGCCGAAGACCTACGCCTGGGAGGTCCGGGCCACCGGCCTCAGCGTGCGCGCCGGACGGCGCAAGCTCGCCGTCGACGGGCTCGACCTCGCCCTGGGCACCGGCACCCACGGCCTCCTGGGGCCCAACGGGGCCGGCAAGACCACCCTGATCCGCGCTCTGGCCACCGTCCTGCGTCCCGCCGCCGGTTCGCTGGAGCTGCTCGGCACCCCCGTGGGCGCGATGGGCGACCACCGCGCCCTGCGTCGCCGGATCGGCTATCTGCCGCAGGAGTTCGGCTACTACAAGCGCTTCACGGTGCGCGAGTTCGTCGAGTACATGGCCTGGTTGAAGGAGGTCCCGAAGGCGGACATCCCGGCGGCCGTCCAGCGGGCTGTAGAGCGGGTCGGCCTGGCGGACCGCGCCGACCACCGGATGAAGACGCTGTCCGGGGGCATGGTGCGGCGGGCCGGCATCGCCCAGGCCATCGTCAACGACCCCACGGTGCTGCTGCTGGACGAGCCGACCGTCGGCCTGGACCCGGCGCAGCGGCTTCGGCTGCGCGAACTGCTGCAGGAGTTGGGCCGCGAGGCCTGCGTGATCGTCTCGACCCACCTGGTCGAGGACGTCGCGGCCGCCTGCTCCGACGTGGTGTTGTTCGCCGACGGCCGCCTCGTCTTCCAGGGCACGCCGGAGGCCCTGGCCGCGGCGGGCGGTCCCGAGCACCCGGGCGACAGCCCGTTGGAGCGCGGGTACTCGGCGCTGCTGAGCAACTCCGCGCAGCCGGGGGGTACGTGGTGAACGGGCGGGTGCTGCGGACCGAGCTTCGGCGCTCGGTCGCGCCGTGGGCCGGCGGTGTCGTGCTGGTGGGCAGCCTGGCGGTCTTCTTCCTGATCGACGGCATCTGGTGGCGGGGCAACGCGGGCTGGACGGCCCAGTGGACGTCCATGGCGATGTGGACCCGGTACCTGCTCGGCTTCTGGTGGCCGCTCGTGGTGGGCCTGGGGGCGGCGTACGGGCTGCGCGACTCCCGTTCGCGGATGGGCGAGTTGCTGAGCACCACGCCGCGGCCGGCCTGGCGGCGTGCGGCGCTGCCGGCGGGTGCGATGGCGCTCGTGCTGGGGGCGGGCTTTGGTCTGCTGGTCCTGGTGGGCGGGGTGCAGGTGGCGCTCGGCCGGACCACGTACGTGCCGCTTGGCTGGGTGCCGATCTCGCTCGTGGCGGTACTGGCACTCGTCGCGGGGGCCGTGTTCGGCATGGGCGTCGCACGGGCGCTGCCGTCCGTGCTCGCCCCGCCAGCCCTGGTGGTGACCTTCCTGATGCTGGGGAGCTTCCTCCTGCGGCAGAACGGCGACGGCGCCGTGCCGTCGGGCATGGCACCGAACCGGCTCGCCCTGTTCTCCCCGGTGACCGTGGATCCGCGGCAGATGCTGCTGACCCTGTCCGGCTCCGTGAACCTCGGTCAAACGCTCTGGCTGCTCGGCCTGCTGGGTACCGGCTTCGCCCTGGTGGCCGCCACGACGCGCCGGAGCCGGCTGTTCGCGGTGGTCCCCGTCCTGGCCGGGGCGGCCCTGGCCCTGGCGGTCCTCCCGGCCGACGCCCGCGACTCCTACGTCGTCGACAAGACCGCCGCCGCGCTCGTCTGCGACGGGCCGGTGTGCGTGACACAGGCGAACCGTTCCCGCCTGCCCGAGCTCACGCTGCGCGGCAAGGAGGCGCTGCGCGTGCTGCACGACGTCCTCGGTGACACGGCGCCGAGCTCGGTGCGGGAGGACACCGCGCTCTACGCGCTCGGCGACGAACGCGCGCTCTCCGCCGACGTGGTGATGGTGGACTTCGACGAACGGCTGCTGCGCGACGCGACGGGTGACCAGCTGACCCGCGTGCTGATCGGGAAGGGCCTGGCACCGAGCTGCCACGGGGACAACGACCGGGAGGGCGGGGGCCGCCTCGGCGTCGCCGTCCAGAGCATCGCCGTGAGCTGGGCCCTCCACGACGTCCGGTTCCAGCCGCTGGAGGACCGGGGCACCGAGAGGTACGCGCTCACGACCTGGGCGGAGGCCGAGGCCGCCTGGCAGAGGCTGACGGCACTGCCGCCGGCCGAGCAGCGCACCCGGATCGCGGAACTGCGTGCCGCGACCGTCTCCTGCTCGGGCTACGGCCACCTCCGGGCACTGACCGGGGAGGCGGCACGATGAGGTGGCTCGCCCTGTACGCCCGTTCGCGGCAGGTGCCCGCCTCGGCCGCCGCGATCGCCGTCGTCACGGCGGCGCTCCGGGCCCTCGAGGGCTCGGACCGCGCGGACGTGGGCATCGCGGTCCTCGTCCTCACCACGTGCGTGGCCGCCGCCTCCGTCGGACTCGGCGGTACGGACGTGGTCCTGGAGCGGACGGCCGCGATCCGCTGGGCACCCCGCCGCGCGGCGCACGTCCTGCTCATCGGCGCGTTCGCCGGCGCCGCGCTGCTGGCGGTCCAGGCGACGGGAGCGCAGCTGGCCCCCACCGAACTCGTCGTCCGGGCCGCGGCGGGCCTGGCCGGCCTGGCCGCACTGGGCGCGGTGCTGTGCGGAGCCCACTTCGCGTGGACCCTGCCGACCGGCTGGCTCGGGTTCACCCTCCTCGCCCCGCCACCGGGCGGCACCGTGGGGGAGGTGCTCCACTGGATGACGTTTCCCCCCGGCACCCCGGCGTCCACCGCGACGGCGCTGACCCTGCTGACGCTCGGCACGACCCTGTACGCGGCGGCGGGCCCGAGGCCGTAGGGGCGAGGGATGGGTTGTGGCCGATCCCGTCGGAACCGAGGCGATAGGGGCCGGGGAACGGCTGCGGCCGATCCGTCGGAACCGGAACCGGGACCGGTGGCCCGTGCGGTCGGGACGCGGCCGCGCGGAGCATGGGGGAGGACCAGGGGGCCCAGAGAGGCGGTGGCCGGATGAGCGGGTTCGGGAGCGGTGGCGGCCGGTTCGTCGGAACCCTGGCGGTTGCCGGGGGAGCGCTGTCGTGCGCGGCGCTGTGGTCGCTCCTCGCCCTCACCCACCCCGGGACGGAGAGTGTCAGCGGGCACTACTTCTACGACGGTGTCTGGGTCGCGCTCGGTCTGACCTTCACGCTCGCCGGCCTGTTCCTGGTGGTCAACGGGAACAGCCCGGCGCTCGGCGCGCTCCTGCTGGTCAGCGGGCTGCTCCAGTCGTCGCGCGCGCTGGTGCTCCTCGCCGCCGCGCTCGCCGGTGCCGGTCCTGCGGTCCTCGGCGCGGTCATGGCGCTCGTGCTGACCGCCGACATCGCCAACGCCTTCCTGGTGATCGGCTTCCCGCTCTGGCTCCCCGACGCCCGGCTGCCCGGCGGGATCTGGCGCTCGATCACCGTCCTGGTGGCGGCCTGGAGCGCGGTGCTCGCGTTCGCCAACACCGCCCGGGTGCCCGCGTTCGACGGCCTGCCCAACCCGCTCCACGACACCGCGCTGTTCGCCTGGCTGGACGGGTGGCTCGGCCCGTACGGCATGGACGTGTTCGCCGGCAGCCTCGTGTTCACCCTGACGGTGGCCGCGGTCCGCTGGTGGCGCTCGCCCGGATCGCACCCGCACCTGCGCGAGGTCACGCTCGTCTACGGGGTGTGGGCCGCGCTGGCCACCGTCCCGCACTACCTCGGCGACTACCCCGCGTGGCTGCCGTACGCGGTCATCGTGGCCGGTGAGGCCGCCTGGATGCTCGTGCCGCTCGCCGCGTTCCGGCGCGACCGGCGGCTCTCCCTGGACCTCGTCACCCGGCGCTACCTGACGGCCTACGCCTTCTGCACGCTGCTCTTCGTCGCCGTCCTGCTCGTCGCCTACCTGACGTACCGCCTCCTGCCCGGTACCGCGTCCGGCGCACGGTGGTGGCAGGTGGCGGCGGCGGGAATCCTCGGCGCGCTGCTGCGACCGGCCGCGCGGGGCGTCGGGCGCGCCGTCGACCGGTACTACTACGGCGAGCGGGCCCACCCGTACCAGCTGGTGCGGCAACTCGCCGAGCGGATGAGCCACGCCGTCAACCCGGCGGACGCACCGCCGCTGCTCTGCCGTACGGTCGTCGAGGCCCTCGGGCTGCCGGCCGCCGCCGTCCGGGTCCGGACCCGCTGGGGGCCGCGCGAGCTGGCCCGGCTCGGACCGGAGGACCCGCCCGAGGGCGATCCGCCGGAGTACGAAAGCCCGCCCGCGGACGGAACACCGCCCACGGACGGAACACCGCCCACGGACGGAACCCCGCTCACGTACGAGGGCTTCCCGCTCACCTACGAAGGCGCCGAGATCGGCGAACTGCTGGTGCCGCCACGCCCCGGGCAGCCCGAACTCGACCGGCAGGACCGCGCGGTGCTGCGCCTCCTCGCCGACCAGGCCTCGCCCGCGATCGCCTCGCTCGGCCTCTACCAGGACCTCAGGGCCAGCCGCGAGCGGCTCGTCCTGGCCCGCGAGGAGGAACGCCGGCGCCTGCGCCACGACCTCCACGACGGCCTCGGCCCCGCCCTCTCCGGCCTGCGCCTGCGGGTCGACACCGCCCGCACCGGCCTGCCCGCCGGCTCCACCGCCGCCGAATCGCTCACCGCGGCGTCCACGGGCATCGGCCAGGCGATCACCGAACTGCGCCGGATCACCGACGGCCTGGCCCCCGCGTGCCTCGACGGCGAGGGCCTGGCCGGCGCGCTGCGGCAGCTCGCCGACACCTTCGGCGGCCGGTCGCTCCGGGT
>NZ_JBFBDY010000365.1:0-6376 GCF_040683475.1 Kitasatospora sp. NPDC093558
GCTCCTGCTGGACGGCTGCGAGCACCTGGTGGACGCCTGCGCGGAGCTGGCGGACACCCTCCTGCGGGCGGTGCCCGGGCTGCGGGTGCTGACCACCAGCCGGGCGCCGCTGCGGGCCGGCGGCGAGCACCTGTTCACGGTGGCTCCGCTGCCCGCCGGACCGGTGCCGGTCGGCCGGCCCGGGCCCGGCACCCTGCCGGACGCGGTGCAGCTGTTCGCCGACCGGGCGCGCGCCGTGCTGCCGTCCTTCGCCGTGACGGAGGCGAACGCCGAGGCGGTCGGCCTGCTGTGCCGCCGGCTGGACGGCATCCCGCTCGCCGTGGAGCTGGCGGCCGGGCGGCTGCGCGCGCTGTCCGTCGAGCAGATCACGGCCCGCCTGGACGACCGCTTCCGGCTGCTGACCGGCGGCGCGAGAACGGCCCTGCCCAGACACCAGACGATGCGCACGACGATCGGCTGGAGCCATGAGCTCTGCACGGTGCAGGAACGTTTACTCTGGGCCCGCCTCGCGGTCTTCGCCGGCGGCTTCGACCTGGAGGCCGCCGAGTACGTGTGCGCCGGCGAGGGCATCGACGCCGAGGACGTCCTCGACCTGCTCTCCGAGCTCGTCGCCAAATCCGTCGTACTGCGCGAGGACACCCCGTACGGCGTCCGCTTCCGGCTGCTCGACACCCTGCGCGAGTACGGCGGCCAGTGGCTGCGCGCCGCCGGCGACGAACAGCGGCTGCTGCGCCGCCACCGCGACTGGTACCTGGGGGTCGCCACCTGGGGCGAGGTCGAGTGGTTCGGCCCCCGGCAGGCGGAGACCGCCGAGCGCACCGGGCTCGCCCACACCAACCTCCGGGCCGCGCTGGAGTTCTGCCTCTCCGAGCCCGGCGAGGAGCAGCTCGCCCTGCTGATGGCCGGCACGCTCTGGTTCTACTGGGTCGGCAGCGGCCACCTCGGCGAGGGCCGGCACTGGCTGGACCGCGCGCTCGCCCTGGCCGGCGAGCCCACCGAGGCGCGCGCCAAGGCGCTCTGGGTGACCGGCTACATGGCGACCCTCCAGGGCGACCTGCCCGCCGCCCGCCCGGCCCTGGAGGAGTGCCGCCGCCAGGCCCTGGCCACCGGCGACGACCGCGCGCTGGCCTACGCCGTCCACCGCCAGGGCTGCGCGGCCCTGATCGGCGACGAGCCCGAACGCGCCGCCGAGCTGTTCGAGGAGGCGCTCTGGCACTACCGGACGATCGGCGAGCTCAACAGCAACGTCCTGATGGCCATGCTCGAACTCGGCCTCGCCTACGTCTTCCAGGGCGACCGGGAGAGCGGCGAGCTCTGGTTCGGCCAGGCCCGTGAGGTGTGCGAGGAGCACGGCGAGCAGTGGGCGTACGCGTACGTGCTGTACGCGATGGCCTTCTCGCACTGGATGGACGGCGACGTCCGCCCGGCCCGGGTCCTCGCCCGGGAGAGCGTGCGGCTCAACCACCTCTTCCACGACCTGCTGGGCATCGTCCTCGGCATCGACCTGCTGGCGCTGCTGGAGACCGAGCCCGCCGGGCCCGGCGTCCCGGGCGACCTGCGCGAGGCCCGGCTGCTCCAGGGCGCTGCGCACCGGATCTGGCGCACGGTCGGCACGCCGTTCCTCGGCTCGCGGTTCTTCTTCGGCCCGCACGAGCAGTGCGCCGAGCGGGCCCGGGCCGGGCTCACCGAGCAGGAGTACGAGGACTGCTACGCGGCCGGCGCCCGGCTCGACCTCGACGCGGCGGTGTCCCGGGCCCTCGGCACCGGCGGCTCCCCGGACGGGCCCGAGCCGGGGCCGGGCCCGTACTCGGCGCCGCCGGCCCCGGCGCCCGCACCGGTGCGGAATAGCTGAAGCTTGCGGATTGCTTGAGGAGGCAAGTACCAAGCCGGAAGGAGCCACCGTGGCCGTCCACACCGCCGCCGACGAGTACCGCCGGGCGAAGCTCTACTTCGAGTCCAAGGCGTACAGCGAGGCCGCCCACATCCTGGAGGGCGTGCTCGCCGAGGAGCCGGCCAACCTCTCGGTCCGGCTGCTGCTCGCCCGCAGCTACTACCACTCCGCCCAACTCCGCAACGCCGAGGCCGAGTTGCTCCGGATCCTGGAGGCCGACCCGGCCGAGGACTACGCCCGGCTGATGCTCGGCCGCACCCTGGAGCGCCAGGTCCGCGCCGCTGAGGCCCGCCCGCACCTGCGGCTGGCCGCCGCGATGACCGGCGAGGCCGGCTGACCCGAGCGGAAACCGGGCCGGAGCGGAAAAGGGGCGAGCCCCCACCACCCCGAGGGGCGGTGGGGGCTCGCTGTGGTTCCGCGGACTGCGGGACCGGTCGCGGGTCAGCGCGAGTAGTACTCGACGACGAGCTGCTCGTCACAGATCACCGGGACCTCCTTGCGCTGCGGCGCACGGTCCAGGCGGAAGGCCAGGGCCTTCAGGTTGACCTCGAGGTACTTCGGGGTCTGGCCCTCACCCGCGTAGCCACCCTCACGGGCGACCTGGAAGGGGACCTTCTCCTTGCTGCGCTCGCGGACGGTCACCACGTAGCCCGGCTTCATCTGGAACGACGGCTTGTTGACCTTGCCACCGTTGACCTCGATGTGGCCGTGGACGACCATCTGGCGGGCCTGGTAGATGGTGCGGGCGATGCCCGAACGCAGGACCAGGGAGTCCAGACGGGTCTCCAGGTCGGCGACGAGCGCCTCACCGGTCTTGCCCTCGGCCTTCTTCGCGCGGTCGAACGCGCGCGCCATCTGCTTCTCGCTCAGGTCGTACTGGGCGCGCAGACGCTGCTTCTCGAGCAGACGGACCTTGTAGTCCGAGTTCTGCTTGCGACCACGGCCGTGCTGGCCGGGCGGGTACGGGCGGGCCTCGAAGTACTTGACGGACTTCGGGGTCAGCGGCACGCCGAGCGCACGCGCGATCTTGACCTTGGGACGCTTCTGGTTCGCCATGAACCAAACCTTCCTTGCTTACGAATACGGCTTCACCAGGTGTTGACGGAGGTCGCATCTCGCGACCCGGAGAAAACCCCGCCGCCTGCGCGGTGGGATCAGCCGCTCTCCGGAGCCGGGCACGAATGTGCTTGTCACACGGACGTTCCAGCGAACTGGCCCGCCCGCGACACCGAAACGGTGCGCGACGCTCCTGGTGCGGGCCCCCCGGAAGGGGCCTACGGCCGGCGTCCCGCTGGTGCGGCCGGTCGGTGGGGTCTCCCCCGCCGCCGTCCCGGGACGTGGCACTCCGATCGAGTATACCGGTGCGCGAACACCCCGATCACTCGCCCACTCGCCTCCGGGCACGCCCTCCGGGTACCCGGTGCCGACGGTCGTCGCTCCCTCGCTCGTTCCTCACTCCCTCGCTCCTTCCTTTCGGCACCGGCGCGCCCTTTGGCTCGGGGCGGTTCACTCCCCCCGGAGCCGCCCCCTCGTCCACTCCACGACGTCCGCGTAGCGGGCCTCGCCACCGCGCCGGGTGGGCTGGTAGTAGTCCTTGCCGTGCACCGCGTCCGGCGCGTACTGCTGGGCCGCGATGCCCTCTGGCAGGTCGTGCGGGTACTGGTAGCCCTTGCCGTGGCCGAGCTTGCCCGCGCCGCCGTAGTGCGCGTCCCGCAGGTGCGGCGGCACCGCGCCCGCGAGGCCCTGCCGGACGTCGGCCAGCGCCGCGTCGATCGCCAGGTAGGCCGCGTTCGACTTGGGCGCCAGGGCCAGCGCGATCGCCGCCTGGGACAGGATGATCCGCGCCTCCGGGAAGCCGATCAGCGCCACCGCCTGGGCCGCCGCCACGGCCGTCTGCAGCGCCGTCGGATCCGCCAGGCCGACGTCCTCGCTGGCCGAGATCATCAGCCGCCGGGCGATGAAGCGCGGGTCCTCCCCCGCCTCGATCATCCGGGCCAGGTAGTGCAGCGTGGCGTCCACGTCGCTGCCGCGGATCGACTTGATCAGCGCGCTCGCCACGTCGTAGTGCTGGTCGCCGTCCTTGTCGTAGCGCACCGCCGCCTGGTTGACCGCCGTCTCCGTGGTGGCCAGCGTGATGCTCGGCTCGCCCTTCTCCAGCGCCGCCCCGGCCGCCGCCTCCAGCGTGGTGAGCGCCCGCCGGGCGTCCCCGCCGGCGAGCCGCACGAGGTGGTCCTCCGCCTCCTCGGTCAGCTCCAGCGCGCCTTCGAGGCCGCGCTCGTCGGCCACCGCCCGGCGCAGCAGCGCGCGGACGTCGTCGTCGGTCAGCGACTCCAGGGTGAGCAGCAGGGAGCGCGACAGCAGCGGCGAGATCACCGAGAAGTACGGGTTCTCGGTGGTCGCCGCGATGAGGGTGACCCAGCGGTTCTCGACGGCCGGCAGCAGCGAGTCCTGCTGGGCCTTGGAGAAGCGGTGGATCTCGTCCAGGAAGAGGACCGTCTCGCGGCCGGACATGCCGACCGCCCGCCGGGCGCCGTCGATGACCGCGCGGACCTCCTTGACCCCGGCGGTGATCGCGGACAGCTCGACGAAGCGGCCCTCGACGGCCTGGCTGATGACGTGCGCGAGCGTGGTCTTGCCGGTGCCGGGCGGGCCCCAGAGGATCACCGAACTGGTCGCCGCCGGCCCGCGCGAGCCGGCCACGAGCCGGCGCAGCGGCGAGCCGGCCTTGAGCAGCTGGCGCTGCCCGGCGACCTCGTCCAGGGTCCGCGGGCGCATCCGCACGGCCAGCGGAGCCCGGCCGGGCTCCTTGGCCTGGCGTTCCTCGGCGGCGGCGGTGAAGAGGTCCGGTTCGTCCACACCGGAAGCCTATGCGAGGGCGCCGACAGCCCTACCGCTTACGGCGGTCCAGCAGCACGACCTCGAACTCCTCCAGCGACCGCAGGGTGCCGCCCAGCGCGGCCACCGCCTGCGCCCGGGAGTCGGCCGTCGGCCCGCGCGAGGCCGCGAAGGTCTCCTGGTCCGCGTAGATCGCGCCCACCGACAGGCGTCCGGTCGTGCGGTCGGCCAGCATCGCGGCGGTCACGAATCCGGGCATCTTCTCCACCACCGGCAGCACCCGGTCCCGGAAACTCTCGGCGGCCGCGTCCACCTTGGCCGGGTCGACGTCGGCCCGCGACAGCCGGAACCCCGCGCCGGGGCCGGCCTCGCCGGGCGGGGCCACCGCCACGGCCTCCCACACCTCGGTGGTCACCGTGCCGGCCAGCGGGGCGAGCAGTTCGGCCCGGCGCTCGCCGAGCTCCTGGTCGCTGTCGCGTTCGGCCTGCGCGGACGCCCACCAGGAGCTCATCACGATCTTGCCGACCGTCCGGTCGGCGTACAGCCCGTAGCCGATGTAGCCGGGCTGCGGGGAGAGCAGTCCGACGGCCTCGACCCTGAGCCCGTCGAGGGTCCGGTCGATCCGGTCCGGGTGTCCGGTGGCATAGACGGTACGAACGAACATGAGCGCGCCTCCCGACGTCGCCCGGGCGCCACGGGGCCCGATCGCAGGAGTGCGGCGCCCGGAGTATCCCCGTCTACTCCAGTCTGGCAGCGTGGTCCGGAACGTACTTCTGGAGGTCGCGCGGGGGCCGCTGGTAGCCGCGCGGGGCCGGGCGCGGCGGCAGGTCGATCTTCGGCGCCCTGATCTCGTGGTACGGCAGGGTGGACAGCAGGTGGGCGATCATGTTGATCCTGGCGCGGCGCTTGTCGTCGCTCTCCACCACGCGCCAGGGCGAGTCCGGGGTGTCGGTGTAGACGAACATCTCGTCCTTGGCCCGCGAGTAGTCCTCCCAGTGGGTGATCGACTCGACGTCCATCGGGGAGAGCTTCCAGCGCTTCATCGGGTCCTCCAGGCGGTCCCGGAAGCGCTGCTCCTGCTCGGTGTCGCTCACCGAGAACCAGTACTTGCGCAGCAGGATGCCCGCCTCGATCAGCATCCGCTCGAAGGTCGGGCACTGGTGCAGGAACTGCCAGTACTCCTCGTCGGTGCAGAAGCCCATCACCCGCTCGACCCCGGCCCGGTTGTACCAGCTGCGGTCGAACAGCACGATCTCCCCGGCCGCCGGCAGCTGCTCGACGTACCGCTGGAAGTACCACTGGCTCTTCTGCCGCTCGGTCGGCGTCGGCAGCGCCGCGACCCGGGCGATGCGCGGGTTCAGATACTCCGTCACCCGCTTGATCGCGCCGCCCTTGCCCGCCGCGTCGCGCCCCTCGAAGACCACGACCAGCCGGGCGCCCTCGACCCGCACCCACTCCTGGAGCTTCACCAGCTCCTGCTGGAGCCGCAGCAGTTCCCGCTCGTACGGCCGCTTTGCCAGCCGCTGCACCTTGGCCACCCGGGATCCTCCGTCCGCCCGCTGATGATCCCTCACGGTAGGCGCTGCGGACCGGATCCGCAGGTCGTGACCGGGGGAGTGCGGCAGCGGCGGCCCCCTGAACCGCCGCTGC
>NZ_JBFBDY010000366.1:0-6349 GCF_040683475.1 Kitasatospora sp. NPDC093558
TCTGGGGGGGGGGCCGCGGCGGCCGCGCGGCCCCGCCGAGCTCGCCCGGTGTCGTCGCCCGGTGCCGTCCACCGGGCCCGGAGGTCAGCTGCCGGGCGTGTAGGTCACCGCGAGCGAACCGATCGACTGGCCGGCCGTGAAGAAGGTCGTGCCGAGGTTGCTGTCGAGGTACTGCGCGGCGGCGGCGTCCACCTTGAGGCTGGTGGTGTTGAGCGTCTGGGCGGTGCCGCTGCGGCCGACCGAGACCCGGCCCGCCGGGTCCAGCAGGGCCACCGGGGCGGTCGCGCCGTCCGGCACGGCGAAGAACTTGCCCTTGTTGATCACGAGGTCGAGCTGCTTGAAGACCACGGTCTTGCCCGTGTCGAGGTTGACGAACAGCAGGTCGCCGCCGAACTGGATGTCACCGTTGAACGACGGGATGTTCGCGACGCCACCCGAGACCGGGAAGGTCGTGGTGAGGCCCGTGGTGTCGCTGTAGGCGGGGGTCGCCGGCGGCAGCGGGACGATCACGATGCCGTTGTCGACGGCGCTCTGAACGAACGTCAGGTCAGACGTGACGAGGGCCTGCCCGGTGGGCGGCGTGCTCGTGACCGTGGTGTCGGCCGCCGCCGCGCCGCTCAGGCCGGTCACGGCGAGGACGACGGCGGCACCGGTGGCGGCGAGCCGGACACGGGTTCTTGACATGGTGAACTCCTTGGGAGAGGTGGGTTCCACTGATGGGGAGCGGAGCCGGAGTCCTGCGCATGGTCCCGTTCCTCCTCATCAGGACCGGCGGCCACGGGCGCGAAGCCCGTGGCCGCCGGGTGGTGCGGGGTGGGTCAGGAGTGGATGGAGCTGCCGCAGTCGAAGCCCTGCAGCGGCAGGAAGCCGTAGCTCTGCAGGACGCTCGCACCGGCGCTGCTGCAGATGAAGCCACCGTTGCCGAAGATGTTCTGCAGCGCGGCGGCGTGCGCGTCCGTGCCGGTCCACTCGGCGTCACGGATGACGTTGTAGACCACGCGGGCGTAGGAGGAAGCCGCGAAGGCGTCGCTGATCTTCTTGTTCGGGACGTCGACCGGCGCGATGCCGTCGACCGAACGGATGGTCAGCGGGCCCTGGACGTCGGAGCCGCTGCCCTGGTTGAAGTACACCTGGCCGATGTAGTGGGCCACGGAGTAGGGGACCACGGCGTCGAGGTCGGCGAGGGCCGGGTCGCTGCCCTGGTTCTCCTGGGTGCCCTGGATGACGCAGGCACCGGGGGTGACCGAGGTGCCGCTGCCGATCGCCTTCAGGAAGAAGGCCCGGGTGCCGGAGTCCTTCTGCGGCAGGAACGGCTTGATGGTCGCGTTGGTCAGCGTGGGGTCGATCTGGGTCCAGTTGGTGACGTTGCAGGTGTAGATGTCCTTGAGGTTCTGCGTCGTCAGGTTCGCCGGGGCGTGGCCGTTGCTCGGGGCCGCCCAGGACACCGCGTCCTTGGCCATCGCGACGAAGTCGTCGGTCGCCGGGTCGCCGGTCGGGCCGCTGACCGGGCCGCGCGAGGAGCGGGCGAAGTCGAGGGTCGCGCTGGTGGTCGCGTTCAGCGCGTTGATGCCGGCGCCGGAGCCGTTCGGGCGGGTGATCGTGCTGGCACCGGTCTTGGGGGTGATCGGCGAGGAGCCGGTCGCGTCCCAGCTGTACAGCCGCGGCGCGGTCGGGTCCGTCAGCGTGGCGTTGTAGGACGTGGAGAGCTGGTTCAGCACGGCCTGGGTGGTGTCCGAACCGGCCCCCACGATGTCCTGGGCAGCCGGGGTGACGGTCGGGTCGGCGAGGGCGGAGCCGCTGGCGATGGTGACCAGCGAGGTCGCCAGGGCGGCGGCGGTGAGCAGCTTGGCAGCGGTCTTACGCATGTTCCTCTTCCTCCGGTAGGAGAGCCGTACATCGCGTGAACATCCGTACTCCCGAGGGGAGTTCGGGGCCGGTGGCCGCGTCCGCTGCGGCCCGTCCGGCAGTGCTGATCCTGTCCGGCGGGGCGGTTCCGCCGGAAGGGTGGTCGAGACCTCCGTGAGAATGTCGATTCGTCGGTACGGCGAGGTTTAGCGACTGGTCAGCCCGGACGCGGCCCTGCCGGAACGGGCAGCTCGGAGGGCGTGGACGTTCTTCTCCCGGTGGCGGCTCGGGGGTTTTCCGGAAACCTGTGCTTCACCGGGACAGCACGGACGGACGGCGCGCTACAGCGACCAGAGGCCGTCCGGCCCCGATCGCCGCAACTCCTGCCCCACCCACTGCAGTCCGGCCAGGAAGCCCTCGATGCCCGCCTGGCACTGGTCGCGCCGCAGGTACCCGCGCGCGCTGCGCGCGACCGGAACGGAATCGGCCGCCCCCGGCCGGGTGGTGCGCACCGGCAGGTAAGCGGCCCAGGCCCACTCGCGCCCCTCGGACTGTCCGACGGAGCACCGCAGCGCCGCTCTCTCGATCAGCAGTTCCCGCACCGCGTCGGCGAGTTCGTCCTCGCTGCGGTACGTCCGGACGCCCACGCCGAGGGGCCGCCCGTTGGCCGCGCGCAGCGCCCAGCCGATGCAGTGGTCGGCCGCCGGCACGACGAGCAGCCGGGGTCCGCGCCGCTCAGCGGCCATCGGGGCGTCTCAACGAGACGGTCCGCTCGGGCAGTTCGCGCGCCGGCTGCTTGGCGAGCAGCACGACGAAGCGGCGGAACGCGTTCTGGCAGGTGGCGTACCGCTCGTAGGCCCGGCTGGAGCGCACCTCGGGGAGGCTTCGGGAGCCCGGGACGACCCAGATCCATCCGATGCCGTCCCGGACGTGGGTGATGCGCGCGGTGAGTTCGGCGGCGCCGGCCCGCATCCCGTCGAAGCCGCGCTCGGCCTCGCCGGCCGTGTCGAACGCGGCCGCGGTGATGGCGACCACCCGTCCGTTCGGTGCCTTGAGCTGCCAGCGGTAGCGCCCGTCCGGCCCCCGCTCGGTGCGGAACCCCCCGCGACTCGCTGCTCCTGCTGCGGCGTGACCGCGGCCCGACGCGTCCACTGCTCCCCCGTCCGGTTCCCCTCCGAGACGGGAGCAAAGCTATGTGTGCACACGGACACGTCGGAAGGGGCGGGAGTCCACAACTTACGCCGTTGGCCCGGAAGTTCTCCCTCGTTCAGATTTCACAAATCCACCACCGGCCCTCCCCCTGCCGTCCAGGAAGTGCCGCCGCCCTCAGAGCCGGGACGTCCAGCGGACCCTCGTGCCCTTCCCGTACGGGCCGTTCTCGTGCCACGCGTCCCCGCCGAGGGCCTCGGCGCGGCGGGTGAGGTTGAGCAGTCCGCTGCGCCGCCCGCCCGTGGGCATGCCGATGCCGTCGTCGGTGACGGTGAGCAGCACGCCGGGCCGTCCGCCGCGGTCGAGAGACTCGGGGTCGCCGCCGACCGGGTGCCCGGTGTCGTCGAGGTGGACGGTGGCGTCGATCTCCACGCCGACCCGGGAGGCCCGGGCGTGGCGGGCGGTGTTGGAGAGCATCTCCCGCAGCGCGGCGAGCAGTTGGCGCCCGGTCTTGTCGCCGACGAGGCTCTCCACCGGCCCGACGAAGCTCACCGCGGGTTTGAAGCCGAGCGCCGCCGCGGCCTGGCTGGCCTCGCGCAGGACCCGGGTGCGCAGGGTGTCGGGGACGTCGCCGTGGCTGTCGTGCTGGAGGGCGTAGATGGTGGTGCGGACCTCCTGGATGGTGGCGTCGAGTTCGTCGACGGCCTTGCCGACGCCGTCCCGCACCTCGGGCACGACGGACCGGCGGGCGGCGCTCTCCAGGATCATCCCGGTGGCGAACAGCCGTTGGATCACGAGGTCGTGGAGGTCGCGGGCGATCCGGTCGCGGTCCTGGAAGACGGCGAGCCGCTGCTGGTCGCGCTGGCCCTCGGCGAGGCGCAGGGCGAGGGCGGCCTGCGAGGCGAAGGTCTCGGCGAGCTGCTTCTCGCTGTCGGTGAAGGGCAGCGCGCCGCGCGGGCGCCAGACGCAGAGCCCGCCGAGCACCCGGCCGGCGGCGACCATCGGCACGGCCATGGACGGGCCGAAGCTGCGGGCGAGCCGGATCACCACGGTCGGGTCGCTCGACATGTCGTCGAGGTACACGCTCTCGCCGGCGAGCAGCCGGGCGGCGAAGCTGTCCTTGGGCAGCAGCTCGCCGCGGACGAACTCGGCGGCCTCGCCGGACGCGTGGGCGACGCGCATCTGGCGGACGTCCTCGCCGTCGGCGGCGGTCGGCAGCAGGATCATTCCGAGCGAGGCGTCGGCCAGCTCCCGCACCTGCTCGGCCGCGACGGTCAGCGCGGCCTCGGCCTGGTCGGTGGAGAGCAGCGCGGTGGTGACGGCGGCGGCGCCCGCGATCCAGCGCTCGCGGCGCCGGCCCTCCTCGTACAGGCGGGAGTTCTCGATGGCGACGCCGGCCGCGGCGGCGAGCGCGTGCACCACCTGCTCGTCCTCGGGGGTGAAGGCGCCGCCGCCCTTCTTCTCGGTCAGGTAGAGGTTGCCGAACACCTCGTCGCGGACCCGGATCGGTTCGCCGAGGAAGGTCTTCATCTGCGGGTGGTGCGGCGGGAACCCGGAGGAGCGCGGGTCGCTGCCGAGGTCGGCCAGGCGCAGCGGTTCGGGGCGGTCGATGAGCGCGCCGAGGATGCCGCGGCCGGCGGGCAGTTCGCCGATCTCGGCGGCGGTCTCGTCGTCGATGCCGACGTGGATGAAGTCGGCCAGGCCGTGCCCGCCGGGGGCGATCACGCCGAGGGCCGCGTACCGGGCGTCGACGAGTTCGGCGGCGCCGGTGGCGATGCGGTGCAGGGTGGCGTGCAGGTCCAGTCCGGCGCCGATGGAGACGACGGCCTCCAGCAGCCGCTGCATCCGGTCGGTGACGGCGGCGGCCGACTGGAGGCGTTCGGCGACCTCGGTGACCAGGGTGTCCAGGCCGAGCGAGGCGATCTCGGGCACCCGGTGGGGGGTGGGTTCCGGGGCGGCGGCGGGGAGGTCCGGCGTGGGGTCCATGAAGATGAGCCTAGTTTGTACGGTTTTCATCCGAAGGATGGCGCGACCGAGCCGTCACCGGGCCACCAGCAGGCCGTCCGCCTCCCGCTCCCGCTGCCACATCGCGTGCAGCCGCCCGTCCGGGTCGGCGAGCAGCTCCGACCAGCGGCCTCGCTCGGCCACCCGGCCGCCGTCCAGCACCAGGACCTCGTCAACGGTGTCGTCGTCCAGCCCGGCCAGGCGGTGGGTGATCAGGACGGTGGTGCGGCCCGCGGTGGCGGCGAGCAGGTCGGCGGTGAGGGCGTCGGCGGTGGGCAGGTCGAGGTGTTCGGCGGGCTCGTCGAGGACGAGCACCGGGAAGTCGGCGAGCAGCGCCCGGGCGAGCGCGAGGCGCCGGCGCTGGCCGCCGGAGAGGCGGGCGCCGTGCTCGCCGACCATGGTGGCGAGGCCGTCCGGGAGGCCGTCCGTCCAGTCGAGCAGCCGGGCGGCGGCCAGGGCGGCGCGCAGGTCGTCCTCGCTCGCGCCCGGCCGGGCGAGGCGCAGGTTCTCCCGGAGCGAGCTGTCGAAGACGTGGGCGTCCTGGGCGCAGAGGCCGATCACGCGGCGGACGTCGTCGCCCGCGAGCGCCCGGCTGTCCACAGCCTGTGGACGACCGGCGGCGAAGGTGATGCCGCCCGCGCTCGGCTCCAGGAAGCGCAGCAGCGCCTGGGCGAGCGTGGTCTTGCCGGAGCCGGACGGGCCGACGACGGCGATCCGGCGCCCGGGGGCGAGGTCGAGGTCGACCCCGGCCAGGGCGTCCTCGGCCCGCCCGGGGTAGCGGACGGCCAGGCCCCGCACGGCGATCGGGAGCGGCTCGGCGGGCAGCGGCAGAGGCTCGGCCGACTCGGCGACCGCGGGCGGCGCGTCCAGCACCTCGTCCAGCCGGGCCCGCGCGGCGCGGCTGCGCTGGCGGGCCTGGACGGCGAGCGGCATCCCGGTGACGGCCTCGAACGCGGCGAGCGGGGTGAGCACGACGACGGCCAGGCAGACCGGCGCCAGCGCACCGGCGTGCACACCTCGCAGGCCGACGGCCGCGGCAGCGGTCACGGTGAGCCCGGCGAGCAGCGTGATCAGCCCGGTGCCGAGCGCCGTCGTGGCAGCCGAGCGGGCGGCCAGGCCGGTCAGCGCGGCGTCGGCGGTGCGGACGGCGGCGAGCCGGCCGGGCAGCGCGCCCGCGACGGTGAGCTCGGTGGTGCCGGAGAAGGCGTCGACGACGGTGGTGGTGAGCCGCCCGCGCGCCGGGGCCTGCCGCCGCTCGGCGCCGGCCGACCAGCGGGCGGCCAGCGCGGGCACCACCGCGCCCGCGAGCAGCAGGCCGACGCCGAGGACGACGCCGGCGGCGGGCAGGAAG
>NZ_JBFBDY010000367.1:0-6339 GCF_040683475.1 Kitasatospora sp. NPDC093558
CAGGCCGACCATGCAGCGGACCATCGGGCGGTGGGCCGGCGGGGCCAGGTCGATCACGGTGCGGGCGGCGGCGAGGGTGCGGTCGACCCGGTCGAGCTGCTCGGTGATCAGGGCGCGGAACGCCGGTGTGTCGCGGGCCTGTTCGAGGTCGGCGCGGGTGACGCCGTGCCGGTCGAGCGTCTCGGCGGGGATCGTCAGGCGGCCGTCGGCGAGGTCCTCGGCGAGGTCGCTGACGAAGTCGAGGCGCTGGCTGGCGTCGATGAACACGCGGCAGGCGGCCTCGTAGGCGCTCTGGTCGCCGTCCGGGCCGAGCAGGGCGGCGACCACCATGAACGCGGGCAGCGCGTAGCCGTCGAGGTAGGCCTGGTAGTCGGCCTCGGTCGCGAACCCGGTGAAGTCGAGGTCGGCGAGGGCTCCGGCGAGGTGGCCGGGGACGCGGTCGCGCAGCACGGGGTGCGCGGCGGCGGAGGCCAGCAGCGGGCGCAGCTCGGCGTTGTCGCTCCGGCCGGTGGCGAGGCCCTCGACGACCTCCTGCTCCCAGCGGGCGTAGGCGGGCCTCCGGCCGTCGACCGGGCCGCTGTCGAGCAGGGTGTCGGTGCGGTGCATGAAGGCGGTGGCGGCGATCACGTGCGGGACGAGCCGGGGCGGCAGCAGCAGGCCGGCGGCGAGGGCGGCCTCGCGTCGGTAGGCGGTGACCTGCTCGCGCTGTCGGGTGTAGTCGCCGCGCAGTCCGGGGTCGTCGATGCCCGCCGCGTCGAGCGCGCGCTCCCAGCTGCCCACGTGCTTCCCTTCGGTCTTTCGTTCGATCTTCCCCGAGCCTAGACGGTGGGCGTGGGGGTGGTGTGACGAGGGCCGGGTGCGAGTGAATGGTAAGCGTTCGGTAAGAGGGATTTGCTTAAGGTCGAATGGCGAGAGCCGCCCGTTTCTCCCGTCGGGGGGACGGGAGGAACGGGCGGCGAATTCTCGAACTCATCAGATGGTCGAGTTCGGCACTACGCCGAGAGAATGATCGAGTTGATGGGGGTGAGGTCGCGCCACTTCCAGCCCCAGCCTTCGGGGCTTTGGCAGTTGGTGCCGTTGTAGCCGTAGCAGAACGTCACCTTGGCGTTGCCGGTCTGGTTGTTGAGCACCCAGTGGTAGTTGTACTGGTTGGAGAGGTTGTACGTCCCGTAGTAGAAGTACTTGTTGGTGATCGTGTGGCTGTCGATCCCCTCGCTGTAGATGCAGACGTTCCCGTCTTCGCAGCCGTCCACGGTGTCGGCGTGGGCGGTGCCCGCGCCGGCGAGCAGGGAGGCGGTGGCGGCGAGGGCGGCCGCGCCGGTGCCGAGTACGGCCTTGAGACGCTTCATGGGGGAGTTCCTTTCCCGCGGTTCCGGTGGGCGGTCGATTCGCCCGTGAGAACAGGAAATCGGATCGCGGATCGGCAGTCGAATCATTCGAAACAATTCGAAGACGATCACGCGTAAAAGGGGGAATCACGTGATCCGGATCGAACTCTCGGCGGCGGCGGTGGCGCGCACGCGTTTCGCCGTTTCGCCGCTCTACCAGGCCATGCACCTGCTCTTCGCCCTCGGGCGCCAGCCGCGCGCGGTGCCGTGCGAGTGGCGGGTGCGAGCCCGGGACGTGATCGGCGGGCGGCGGTTGGGGCTGCTCGCCGCGTTGGCGATCAGTTCGGACGGCTACACGCCCGACTTCCTGACGCCGGAGCCGGTGGCCTACCGGTCGGCCGTGGAGGACGAGTTGCACCTGGTCGCCACGGCTCCCGTCGAGCGGGTCCGCGCGGAGATGGGGCTGGTGCTGTCCGGGCTCGCGGACCTCGGCATTCCGGCCCGCCGGCCGCGCGCCCTGGTGCTGGACGCGCTCGACGGCGGCGAGGACGGCTTCGCGGCGCGGGTGGCGGGGGAGTTGGGCGCGTTCTGGGCTGGTGTGCTCGGGCCGCACTGGCCGGGGCTCTCCGCGCGCCTGGAGCACGACATCGCCCGCCGGGGTGAGCTCACCGCGGGGCTGGGGCTGGGCGGGATGGTCGCCGGTCTTCATCCCGAAGTGGGGTGGCACGACGGGACGTTGTCGGTGCGGCGGCCCGGTCGTCCGGACCGGCGCCCGGGACTGCGGATCACCGGGCCGGGCGTCATCTTCGTGCCGGGCGCCTTTCCGCCGGGGCTGATGCTGTCCTTCGACCCGGCGGCGGGGAGGCGGACGCCCGTGGTGGTTTACCCGGCGCTCGGTCCCGAGCCGGACGCCGGCGGGCGGCTCGGCGGGTCGCGCTCGTCGATCCTCGCGGAGCTGACACGGGCCCGGACGACGGCCGACGTGGCCGCGCGTGTCGGCCTCAGCCCGAGCACCGTCTCGTACCACTTACAGGCGCTCCACCGGGGCGGGTTGGTGCGGCGCACGCGGCAGTCCCGGGAGGTGTACTACCAGGCGGTGGGGGATCCGGCGGGGCGGTTGCGGTGAGGAGCAACAGCCGTACCGGGGTGAGCCTTTGGTGGCTCGCCCCGGTACGGGTGCCGGTGGTGACGATCAGTCGAGCGTCAGGAGACGGTCACGTCGTCGTAGTAGGTGTAGGTCGGGTCACCCGGGTAGTTGTCGTCGCGGTTCGTCAGGGTGAGGGTGTAGCTGTGGCCCGGGGTGACGGCGGCCGTCTTGTTGGTCCAGGTCGCGGTGGTGGCGCAGGTCTTGGCGAGGACCGTGGTGGTGGTGCCGGTGGTGTTGTCCTTCAGGGTGGCGGTGGCCCAGTCGTAGGTCACGGTGTCCGGGCAGGTGTTGCTGTACCAGAAGGAGAGCTTGCTGGAGCCGGCCGGGGCGGTGAACGTCTGGGCGATCGAGGAGGTCGCGCTCGGGTTGGCCGAGCCGACCATCGCGCCGTAGCTGCCGCTGTGGGCGGCGGCGGTCGAGGCGGAGGCGGAGCCGGCCGTCGTCCAGCCCGACAGGTTGCCGGTCTCGAAGCCGCCGTTGGTGATGGCTCCGCCGCCACCGGTGGTGCTCTCGGTCCAGCTGAAGGACGCACTGCCGGAGGCGTTGGTGGTGTCCGTGGCGGTCACGGTCACGGAGGAGGTGCCCGCGGTGGTCGGGGTGCCGGAGATGAGGCCGGTCGAGGAGTTGATCGACAGGCCGGCCGGCAGGCCGGTGGCCGCGTAGGTGAGCGTCTGGCCGGAGGCCGAGTCGGTCGCGTGGATCTGCAGGCTCGCCGCCGTGCCGACGGTGCCGCTCTGGCTGCCCGGGTTGGTCACCGTCACCGTGTTCTGGCCGGTGCCGCCGACGATCGGGTGCGAGATGGCGCAGGAGTTGGTGTCGTTGGACCAGCTGGCCTGCTCGGCGAAGGTGCCGGTGCCCATGGTGACCATGGCCGCGCCGCCCGTGGTGCCCGGGGAGAGCCAGGCGCACTCGTCGGAGTTCTCCTGGCCGTTGTAGCTGCTGCCGGCCACGTGGTTGGTCCAGCCGCCGGCCGGGAACTGGTCGGACATCGTCTCCTGCCACTCGTGGCCGAGCGTCATCGTCCAGCCGTCCAGCGTGCCGCCGCTGCCGGAGTTGACGAACCCGACGCCGCAGCCGGCGCCGGAGTCCATGTTGTACGGCTGGTTGGAGAACGCGAGGTCGCCGTAGGGCGAGTTGACCGCGCCGCCGGTGAGCGTGGTGTCACCGGTGTAGTCGTGCCAGGCGCAGTACGAGTTCTGGTAGTTGTCCGGGTTGGTGCCGTGCGGCGACAGGATCACGTAGTACGCGTCGCGGTTGGCCGCCGCGGTCGTGTTGCCGAAGTGGCCGGCCGCCTTGACGGCCTCCTGGCCGAGCTGGTTGCCGGTCGCGGCGCTCGGGGAGGCGCCCGAGTTGTCGTACCAGACGCCGGACAGGACGCCGCCGCTCTGGTACGGGACGAAGCTGGCGTTGGACGGGCAACTGACCGCGCCAGAGGCGACGTTGGGGCCGTCGCACCACTGGGTGAGGTCGGCGGACCAGAGCTCGCCGCCGGTGCCGATGTCCTTGAACATCTCCTGGGCGACGGGGGCGGCGCCGTTCGGGTCGCCGGAGAACGTCGCGTCGCCGCTGCCGTTGGTGCCCTGGCTGCCCCACTGGGTGCCGTAGAAGACCAGGTAGACCTTGGCGTGGCCGCTGAGGACGCCGACGCCGTTGGTGCCGCCGCCGTAGGAGAGCGTCTGCGGGCCGGTCGCCGCCGTGCCGGCGTGGGTGTCCTCCCACGCCTTCATCCTGGCGTTCTGCTCGATGGTGGGGACGGCGCCGTGCCGGTACGGGTGCTGGTACGAGGGGCTGTACGGGTTCGACGTCGAGGCGCTCGGCCGGTTCGTCGCCTCGGGCTGCGCCTGCGCGGCGGTGGAGGCGAATCCGGCGGCGGCGAGGGCCAGCGCCGCGACGCCGGCCAGCGCGGACGTTCTCGCCGTGCGGGTCGGTCTGCCCGCCTTGTGGGGCGTGCGGGAAATACCCATGGTGGGGGGAGCCTCTCTCATGCCGACCACCCGCCTGCCTGTTGGCAGCGGGGCTGTGCGGGGTGAGGACGGAGGACGGCAGGCCGCACCGGCACGTGATCCGACGAAGCGTCAGTCACGTTCTGCGAGGGGGATGAGGGGCGGTGGAGCCTGCCACGCCACAGCAAAGCAGGTCCCGGAAAAGTGGGTCAACGGCTCGACGGGTAAAGGGATTTGAGCTGAACACAACGGGTTCGGAAAATCCGCACGCGGGCGTGTGGGTGGGATGCCGGATTTTTCGTGTGAACAGTTGACGGGCCGCTTATTCACTGATGGTGGGACTTATCCGGTGAAGACGCGGCGGAGGTGTGCCGGCGGTCTTGACCGGGGTGCAGCTCCCTGCCACTGTCATGCTCGAAGTTGATTGAACTGAAGTAGAGTTGAGCAAGAGTGAGCCAGGGAGTGCCCGTGTTCCCTCATCGCCCGTCCCGTCGACTCGCCACCCTGGTGACGACCGCGGTCCTGCTCGCGGCCACGGTCACCGCCTCCGTGCTGCCCGGCGGCACGGCGTCGGCCGACGAGCCCGCCGACGCCGTGACCTACACCGTCACCGTCGGGGCGCCGACCCCCTTCACCCACCCCACCGACACCCCGGCCGTCCCGTACGTCGACAAGGACGGCACCTTCTACTTCCAGCAGTCCGCCGCGCTGTACGGCAAGAACGACCCGCGCTACTGGGACTTCTTCACCGGCGCCGACTTCGACACCGCCACCCGGTCCGCCGCGATCAGCGGCGCCGTCAACCCGGCCGACCCCGCCGACCGCAACGACGACACGACCGCGCGCTGCAACAACAGCCCCACCGGGCGCGCCGCGACCTTCGCCGGCGGCACCAGCGGGTACGCGCAGAAGAACTACTGCGACCTGTCCGGCGTCTGGATCGACCCCGACACCGGCGACTGGTACGGCCTGGTGCACAACGAGTTCACCCCGCAGCCGTTCGGCGACGGGCTGCACTACGACGCCGTCGACTACGCCGTCTCCACCGACCAGGGGCGCACGTGGGCCATCAAGGACCACGTCATCACCTCGCCGTACAGCACGGGCCGCGGTGACACCGCGCAGTTCCCCAACGAGACGTACTACTACGGCGACGGCGACCAGCGGCTGCTCGTCGACACCGCCTCCGGATACTTCTACGTCTTCTACGGCTCACGGGTCGTCGACAAGAGCGGCGGCTGGAAGGCGTTCCACTCGCACGTCGCCCGCGCTCCGATCGCCTCGAAGATGGCGCCCGGCTCGTGGCACAAGTGGTACGACGGCGCCTGGACCGAGCCCGGCACCGGCGGACGCGAGAGCAACATGGTGCCCGTCGACGCCAACAGCTCCACCGGCTACACGGCCGCCGCCGACGAGTACGACCCGGCCAACACCGGGACCTCGGCGCAGCAGATCGCGGCCGGGACGATGCCACCGACCTCGCCGCTGTTCGTCATGGACGTCACCTACGACGCCTACCTCGGCCTCTACATCGGCGAGCCGCAGGCCGTCGACCAGAGCGGCAACGCGCCCCAGCGCTACTACGCCACCGCCGACCTCGCGACCCAGAAGTGGGTGCCGATCGGCGACAGTGGCGGCTACCACACCGCCTCGTGGTACCGGTGGTTCCTCGACGGCGCCAACCGGACGAGCTCGGCGATCGTCGGCCGGAGCTTCCGTGCGTACTGCGCGTTCGGCTGCTCCGGCGGGGCGGACGGCGAGTACGTGCCGGTCACGATCGACTCGTCGGCGCCCGCCGCGCCGCCGGTCGACCCCGGCCTGGCGTACCGGATCGCGAACGCGGACGGGCGCGTCCTCGCGCAGGCCGCGGGCGGCCCGGACACCACCTCGCTGGTGGCGGCGACCGGTTCGGCGCGGGAGT
>NZ_JBFBDY010000368.1:0-6286 GCF_040683475.1 Kitasatospora sp. NPDC093558
GGCGCGGAACCGGCGGAACTGCGCAAGCTGCTGTCGGCGCTGACGGCGATGCGCGACGGCAACTTCCGGCGCCGGCTGACGGTGCCGGGGGACGGGCCGCTGGCGGAGATCGCCGCGGTGTTCAACGAGGTGGCCGAGCGCAACCAGCACCTGACCGGTGAACTGGCCCGGGTGCGGCGGGCGGTGGGCCGCGAGGGCCGGCTGAACGAGCGGCTGGAGACCGGCGCGGGCGAGGGCGCCTGGATGGCGGCGGTCGACAACTGCAACGCGCTGATCGACGACCTGGCCCGGCCGATGGCCGAGGTGGGCCGGGTGCTGACCTCGATCGCCGAGGGCGACCTGGACCAGAAGATGGAGCTGCGCTCGCTGCACAGCAACGGGGTGAGCCACCCGCTGCGCGGCGAGTACCTGAAGATCGGGCGGACCGTCAACGGACTGGTGGACCAGCTCTCGGAGTTCACCGACGAGGTGACCCGGGTGGCCCGGGAGGTCGGCACCGAGGGCAAGCTGGGCGGTCAGGCCAAGGTCCGCAGCGTGTCGGGCAGTTGGAAGGACCTGGCGGACTCCGTCAACACGATGGCCGGGCGGCTGACGGCGCAGGTGCGCAACATCGCCCAGGTGACGACGGCGGTGGCCAAGGGCGACCTGTCCCGCAAGGTCACCGTCGAGGTGGCCGGCGAGATGCTGGAGCTGAAGAACACCGTCAACACGATGGTGGACCAGCTCAACGGCTTCGCGGCGCAGGTGACCAGGGTGGCCAGGGACGTCGGCACCGAGGGCCGGCTGGGCGGTCAGGCGCAGGTGCCGGGCGTCGCCGGGGTCTGGCGGGACCTGACCGACTCGGTGAACTTCATGGCCGACAACCTGACCGGCCAGGTGCGCAACATCGCCCAGGTGACGACGGCGGTGGCACGCGGGGACCTCTCGCAGAAGATCGAGGTGGACGCGCGCGGCGAGATGCTGGAGCTGAAGAACACCATCAACACGATGGTCGACCAGCTGTCCGGCTTCGCCGAGCAGGTGACCCGGGTGGCCCGCCAGGTGGGTACGGAGGGCCGGCTGGGCGGTCAGGCGCAGGTGCCGGGCGCGGCGGGCGTGTGGCGCGACCTGACCGACAACGTCAACTTCATGGCGAACAACCTCACCGATCAGGTGCGCAACATCGCCCAGGTGACGACCGCGGTCGCCAAGGGCGACCTGTCGCAGAAGATCCAGGTGGACGCGCGCGGGGAGATCCTGGAGCTGAAGAACACCATCAACACGATGGTCGACCAGCTGTCGGCGTTCGCGGACGAGGTGACCAGGGTGGCCAGGGACGTCGGCACCGAGGGCATCCTCGGCGGCCAGGCGAGCGTGCCAGGGGTGTCCGGCACCTGGAAGGACCTGACCAACTCCGTCAACCTGATGGCCAACAACCTGACCAGCCAGGTCCGCAACATCGCCGAGGTGACGACGGCGGTCGCGCGCGGCGACGTCTCGAAGAAGATCACCGTCGACGCTCGGGGCGAGATCCTGGAGCTGGTGACGACCGTCAACACGATGGTGGACCAGCTGTCGGCGTTCGCCGACGAGGTGACCCGCGTCGCCCGAGAGGTGGGCACCGAGGGGATCCTGGGTGGCCAGGCCCGGGTGCGCGGGGTGTCGGGCATCTGGAAGGACCTGACCGACAACGTCAACTTCATGGCGTCCAACCTGACCGGGCAGGTCCGCAACATCGCCGAGGTGGCCTCGGCGGTGGCCCGCGGCGACCTCTCCAAGAAGATCACCATCGACGCGCAGGGCGAGATCGCGACGCTCGCGGGCACCCTGAACACGATGGTCGACCAGCTCTCGTCCTTCGCCGTGGAGGTGACCCGCGTCGCCCGCGAGGTCGGCACCGACGGCACCCTGGGCGGCCAGGCGAGCGTGCCCGGCGTGGCCGGCATCTGGAAGGACCTGACCGACAACGTCAACCTGATGGCCAACAACCTCACCGGCCAGGTCCGCAACATCGCGCTGGTGATCACCGCGGTGGCCCGCGGCGACCTGTCGCAGAAGATCGACGTCGACGCGCGCGGCGAGATCCTCCAGCTCAAGACCAGCATCAACACGATGGTCGACCAGCTGTCCGCGTTCGCCGACGAGGTCACCCGCGTCGCCCGCGAGGTGGGCACCGACGGCCGCCTGGGCGGCCAGGCCCGGGTGCCCGGGGTGGACGGCACCTGGCAGGACCTCACCGAGTCGGTGAACGAGCTGGCCAACAACCTGACCCGGCAGGTGCGCGCGATCGCGCAGGTCGCCACCGCCGTGACCAGGGGCGACCTGAGCCTGCGGATCGACGTCGACGCCGCGGGGGAGCTCGACGAGCTCAAGGACAACATCAACCAGATGATCGCCAACCTGCGCGAGACCACCCGCACCAACCAGGAACAGGACTGGCTCAAGACCAACCTGGCCCGCATCTCCGGCCTGCTCCAGGGCCGCCGGGACCTGGAGGCCGTCGCCTCGCTGATCATGACCGAGCTCACCCCCGTGGTCTCCGCCCAGCACGGCGCGTTCTTCCTCGCCCAGCCGGCCGGCCGCACCGCCGAGCTGATCACCGAGGACGACGACGAGAACGACACCGTGCTGCGCCTGATCGGCAGCTACGGCTACCAGCGGCGCGCCATGCCGACCACCTTCCGGCCCGGTGAGTCGCTGATCGGCCAGGCCGCGGTGGAGAAGCGGGCGATCATCCTCAAGGAGGCGCCGCCCGGATACCTCAAGATCGCCTCGGGCCTCGGCGAGGCCTCGCCGGCCCACATCGTGGTGCTGCCGGTGCTGTTCGAGGGCCGGCTGCTCGGCGTGATCGAACTCGCCACCTTCAGCTCGTTCACGACCGTCGCGCTCGACTTCCTCAACCAGATCGCCGACCTGATCGGCGTCACCGTCAACACCATCAGCGTCAACACCAAGACCGAGGGCCTGCTGCTGGAGTCCCAGCGGCTCACCGCCGAACTCTCGATGCGCTCGGCCGAGTTGGAGGCACGCCAGGAGGAACTGGAGCGCACCAACGAGGAGTTGCAGGAGAAGGCCGAGCAACTCGCCCAGCAGAACCGCGACATCGAGATCAAGAACAGCGAGATCGAGGAGGCCCGCCAGGTCCTGGAGGAGCGCGCCGAACAGCTCGCCCTGGCCTCCCGCTACAAGAGCGAGTTCCTCGCCAACATGTCGCACGAGCTGCGCACCCCGCTCAACTCGCTGCTGATCCTGGCCAAGCTGCTCTCCGACAACAACGAGGGCAACCTCTCGCCCAAGCAGGTCGAGTTCGCCGACACCATCCACGGCGCCGGCTCCGACCTGCTCCAGCTGATCAACGACATCCTCGACCTGTCCAAGGTCGAGGCCGGCAAGATGGACGTCCGCCCCAGCCGGATCGCCCTGGTCCAGCTGGTCGACTACGTCGAGGCCACCTTCCAGCCGGTCGCGCTGGACAAGAACCTGGACTTCGCCGTCCGGGTCTCCTCCGCGCTGCCGGTCACCCTGCACACCGACGAGCAGCGGCTCCAGCAGGTCCTGCGCAACCTGATCTCCAACGCGGTCAAGTTCACCGACGCGGGCGCCGTCGACTTCTCGATCAGCCCGGCCGGGCCGGACGTGCCCCAGCACGTCCGCGAGCAACTGCTGGAGTCCGGCTCGATCGCGGACCCGGACGACCCGCTGATCGCCTTCGCCGTCTCCGACACCGGCATCGGCATCCCCGGCAACAAGCTGCGGGAGATCTTCGAGGCGTTCAAGCAGGCCGACGGCACCATCAGCCGCAAGTACGCCGGCACCGGCCTCGGCCTGTCCATCAGCCGGGAGATCGCCCGGCTGCTCGGCGGCGAGATCCACGCCGAGAGCGAGTTCGGCAAGGGCTCGACCTTCACCCTCTACCTGCCGCTGCGCACCGACGCCTCGGACGCGCCGCCCGCCGATCGCGCCCCCGTGGCGGCCGTGCCCGGCAACCCGGTGCTGCGCGCCACCATCGGCGTGACCCCGGTGGGCCTGCCCGTCCCGGTCGGCGAGAACCCGGCCGACCACTGGGCCAAGGAGGTCCGCGAACTCGCCGAGGAGCGCCGGCGCGGCGCCGTCGAGCGCCGTCGCACCGCCGCCCTGGAGCTCCCCGCCGAGGGGCGCCCGGCGGAGCCCGTCCCGCTGCGCCCCGGCCGCACCGACGCGCGCTTCGGCGGCCAGCAGGTGCTGATCGTCGACGACGACGTCCGCAACGTGTTCGCCCTCACCAGCGTCCTGGAACAGCACGGCCTGACCGTCCTGTACGCCGAGAACGGCCGCGAGGGCATCGAGATGCTGGAGCAGCACGAGCACGTCGCGCTGGTCCTGATGGACATCATGATGCCGGAGATGGACGGCTACGCGACCACCGAGGCGATCCGCCGCATGCCCCAGTTCGCCGGTCTGCCGATCATCGCGCTGACCGCCAAGGCGATGAAGGGCGACCGCGAGAAGTCCCTCGCGGCGGGCGCCACCGACCACATCACCAAGCCGGTGGAGACCGACCACCTGCTCGCGGTGATGCACGAGTGGCTGCGGCCCGAGCGCTCCTGACGTCCCGGCGGCGAGCCCCAGGGTCCTTCGCCCAAGCGGGACTTGGGCGAAGGACCGGTGGCGGGGCGCGCATCGCGGGCCGGGCTCCGGGGTGCGCGCCGGGCCGGCGATCGGTTTGCTGGCGGGGAGGGCCGGGAACCCGGTAGGGTCACCGATCGTTGCGAACAGTGACCGGATGACGACACGCTGCTGAGCGTGCGCCGGAGCACCGTCCGTGCGCCGCTCCCGATCGGGTCCGGCGCAGCCGGGTCGCGACGGAGCGATGTGCCGGGCGAGGGGGTGCGGCTAGCATGACCGGGGTAGCGGTGGGCAGTACGCGAGTGCCTTCACCGGGCAGGCAGGCGACAGGAGGGCGGGCCCTGATGCAGAAGGCGAAGATCCTCCTGGTCGACGACCGGCCGGAGAACCTGCTGGCACTGGAGGCGATCCTGTCGGCGCTCGACCAGACGCTGGTGCGCGCCGCGTCCGGCGAGGAGGCGCTCAAGGCGCTGCTTACCGACGACTTCGCCGTGATCCTGCTGGACGTCCAGATGCCGGGCATGGACGGTTTCGAGACCGCCGCCCACATCAAGCGCCGCGAGCGCACCCGGGACATCCCGATCATCTTCCTCACCGCGATCAACCACGGCCCGCACCACACCTTCCGCGGGTACGCGGCCGGCGCGGTCGACTACATCTCCAAGCCGTTCGACCCCTGGGTGCTGCGCGCCAAGGTCTCCGTCTTCGTCGACCTGTACGTGAAGAACTGCCAGCTGAAGGAGCAGGCCGCGCTGCTGCGCCTGCAACTGGAGGCCGGCGGCGGCGAGCTCGCCCTCGGCGGGGCGCTGCTCGGCGAGCTGTCCGCGCGGCTGGCGGCGGTCGAGGAACAGGCGGAGGCGCTGGGCAAGCAGCTGGACGGCAGCGCCGACGCCGGGGTGGCCGCCACCGCGGCGCACCTGGAGCGCAAGCTCACCGGCCTGCGCCGGGCCCTGGACGCGCTGCGCCCCGGTACGCCGTAGCGGCCGCGCCGGTTGGCCCGGCCGGGTGGACCGTACGGGCGTCCGGGTGAAATCCGGTCAGCGTGACGGAGTGTCTACGACACGTCGGGGCGCCCCGGCTCGCCACATGTGCACCGGTGGCCCGCACCGGTAGGCTGCTGACCCATGGCCACTCGCACGCCCGGGAACGCAGCACGTAAGACGAGTCCGGGACCGTCCAAGAAGGCCGCGGCGAAGACCCCGGGCAAACCGCCGGCGAAGAAGGCGGCGGCCCGCAAGGCACCCGCGAAGAAGGCGGCGGCCAGGTCGGCCCCGCCACCGCCGCCGCCGAACCGGTCGATACTCCTGCGCGCCCTCAACGGCCTCGCGAGCCCGATCGCCGCGATCTTCCGGGGCGTCGGCGACGGCGCCAAGAACCTCCACCCGGCCCACCGCAAGGACGGGCTGGGCCTCGTGCTGTTCGCGCTCGGCCTGGTCACGGCCGCCGGCACCTGGTTCAGCGAGGAGGGCTGGCTGAACGACGCGGCCACCGCCGTGGTCTCCGGGCTGTTCGGGCGGCTCGACGTGCTGGTGCCGTTCCTGCTGGCCGGGATCGCGATCCGGCTCTGGCGCCACCCGGAGCTGCCGGAGGCCAACGGGCGGATCGTGATCGGCCTGAGCGCGCTGGTGGTCGGCGTCCTCGGGCTGGTCCACATCGGCTGCGGCGCGCCCACGATGGGCAGCGGCGCGTCCCGGATAAGGGC
>NZ_JBFBDY010000369.1:0-6277 GCF_040683475.1 Kitasatospora sp. NPDC093558
GTGCGGGACGGCGCCACCGGTCGTGATGCGGTGTTCAGTTGTTCACCGTCGGGTCAGCCATGCCTCCCCGGCCGACGGTAGGCGATCAGGCACAGCGCGCCGCCGGAGAGGATGGCGAGGGCCGCGAGGCCCACGATCAGCGCGTTGGACGAGGAGCCGCCCGTGGGAGGCAGCGGCCAGCCGCTCGACGACGACCAGGTCGGGGTGTGCGTCGGGCTCTTCGTCGGCGTCGTGGTGCCGGTCGGCGACGGGGTCGGCGAGGGCGAGGACGTGGGAGATGGGGACGGCGAAGGCATCGGGCTCGGCGAAGGCGAAGGCGAGGGCGAGGGCGACGGGGAAGGCGACGGGGAAGGCGACGGCATCGGGCTGGTCACGATCACCCCCATGTCGAGGTCGAGGTACCGCTGGCCGCCCTTGAGGCTGACGGTCTGGGTGATGCCGGTGGCCGGGTCCGCGTCCGAGTCCTTCGCCGGGTCCGACCCCGCGCCGCGCTTGGTGACGACGGCGTCCTTGGGCAGCGTGGTCAGGTCGAACTGGACCGCGTAGCTCCCGTCGGGCAGCTTGTCGAAGAGGTAGTGGCCGGTGGAGTCGGTCACCGTGGTGACCGGCTTTCCGTCCTTGTCCCGCACGGGCTGGCCGGTGCCGTCCAGCAGCCGCACCGTGACGCCGGGGATGCCGGGCTCGCCGGGCTTCTGGATTCCGGAGGCGTCGAGGTCGTTCCAGACGAAGTCGCCCAGCGCGTTGTCGGACGGGGCCGTCTGCTTGACGGCGACGCCGACCTTGGCGGGTTCGGCGGGCAGCAGCTGCCGGCCGGACGCGTCGGTGGCGGTGAAGGCGAAGCTGTTCCACGCGTAGTCGCCCGCGGGGGCGTCGTAGGACGCGACCATCGGCCAGGTCAGGATGAAGGACTCGCCGGAGGCCAGGGTGCCGGGTCGGTGGACGCGGAACCAGGTGGCCGTCCCGGGGCCGGGGAACGTGGTGCTCCACGCCGCCGCGGCGTTGCAGCCCGTCCGGGTGACGAGCGCGGTCTCGACGCAGGGGTTGGGGTCCGTGGTGTACTCGATCACCACGGTCGGGTCGGTGCTGGTGATCGGCTGGCTGAGGGACGGGTTCCAGGTGCTGCCGCGGGGCGCGTCCTGGGTGAGGACGTAGGTGTCGCCCGGGGTGGGGAGGCGGTCGTAGGCGATGAAGTCGGTGACCGGGTCGGGGGAGTCGTTGCGCACGGTCATGCGGTAGGAGATCCGGCCGCCGGGGGTGGCGGTACCGATGCTGACGTAGTCGGCGTCCAGGTCGCCCTTGACCTCCTTGTACGAGCGCAGCACCGACGGCACGTCCACCCGGATCTTGGAGGAGGCGTGGCACATGATCTCGGTGGTGTCGCCGTTGCCGTTGAGGTCCAGGACGTCCGGGGTGCTGCCGCTGTCGGAGCCGGCGAACTTGCACGAGACGGGGGCCTCGGGCCGGTCGACGGTGACGTAGACGTCGTTGGTCAGCTCGCCGGATCGGATGCTGCCGGCGATCTGGACGTCGAAGTACATCCGGTAGGCCAGCGCGTCGTGCAGGTACATCATGTCCGGCGCGCCCGCGGGCCACTCCATTCTGATGATCTGCCGGCCGTCGGGGCCGGGCTTCACGGTGATCGAGGAGGGCGCCTTGGCGTCGGCGTAGTTCGGGTCCGGGCGGGCCGAGCCCTCGATGTAGACGACGCCGGCGGGCAGCACGTCGTAGAGCACGAGCGGGCGGTCGAGGTCGCGTGCGCTGCGGTTGTACGGGATGACCTGGAAGGTGGCCCGGCCGCCCGGGGCGGAGAGCTCACCGGCGATGGTGGTCTTGACCGCACCGAGGTTGGTCGCCTGGGTGATGGTGGTGGAGGCGCAGGCGTTGGCGGAGGCGTTGTTGGTGCCGTCGGTCGCGGTGGTGTCCACGCAGTTGGTCAGGCGGTCGGGTGCCGGGCGCCCGTCGTGGCCCGGCGTGGCGACCTGGGTGACCAGCTGGACCGCGTTCCCGGGGCTCCAGCCGGTGGGGATGGGGCCGTTCCAGGTGAACCTGAGGCCGTCCAGCCACCGTCCGGCCGGGATGCCGAAGTCGTCGCGGGACGGGTCGCCGGCGCCCTGGACGAAGGTGAGCCGGCGGCTGGTGGACCCGTTGAACGGGCTGGACGGGGTGAAGGTCTGCCAGGTGGGGTCGCCGTTGAGGCGGTACTGCAGGGTCAGCTTGATGCTGGTCGGGTTCCACGGCTCCAGCTGGATGGACTGCGGGAAGATCCAGTTGTAGAGGCCGTCGGTGGTGCCGGCACCGGGGTCGGTGATGGTCAGGCTGGTGGCCGGGCCGGCGGTGTTGGTGGCCGAGATGCTGAAGGAGTTGATGTCGCCGTTGGTCGTGTCGCCGCGCCATTGCTTGCTCGCGGTCACCACCACGCCCGTGGCCGGCGGCCGGAACTGACCCGTCGTGGTGGAGGCGGTGTCCAGCTTCCGCTCGCCCTCGGTCAGCGGGGCGCCCAGCAGGTCCACGGTGTTGTCGGAGGTCGTCCCGTTCGGGAAGTCGGCCTCCGGGTAGTGGACCACCAGCACGCCCGGCAGACGGCAGCCGCCGCGCCCGTTGCCTGAGGTGAACGCCCCGATGTCGTAACCCCACGTGTTCGGCCCCGGCGGCACCGAGGACCAGCCGGGCGAGCGGCCGGTGTCCACCACCGCGCCGGGCGGCAGGGTGTCGAGCAGGCGGCTGGTGTCCAGGTCGACGTTGGGCACGTTGTCGGTGGCGCACGTGCTGAACTGGTAGGTGACGGTGCGTCCGTCGCTGCTGGAGGTCTGGATCCCCTTGGTCACCGTGTACTGCGGCTGCACGGTCGCCTTGGTGTCGGCCGTCGCGGTCTGCGGGGTCTCGCCGGCCGCGCTCATCGTGGCCGAGTTGGTCGAGGCGGCCCCGTTCGGGGTGGTGAAGTTGGGGTACTTCATCGTCACCGTGATGGTGGCGGTGGTGCCCGGACTCAGGTTCTTCAGCTTGATGTCCATCGTGCCGCCCATCGCGCCCGAGGCGGGCACGGTGGAGGCGGCCTCGTCCACCGAGGACGGGTCGGGCGTCCAGCCGAGGAACTGCATGTTCGAGGGCAGGGTGTCGAGGATCTGCCCGCCCGTGCACTCGGTGATCGAGCACGTGTAGCGGAGGGTGTAGGTGACGTTCTCCCCGGGGGAGGCGGTCGCCTTGTCCACGCTCTTGGTGAAGGAGATCGCGGCCTGGGCCGGCGGCGCCAGCACGCTGCTGCTGAACAGCGAGCCCGCCACCAGGGCCAGGACCGAGGCGATCCGCCCGGTCCGGAAAGGAATGCGCATACCGGGCAGTTCATCCGATTCGCCCCACCGCTGCTCCGACGGCGCGAGGACGATCGGGGGCAATTCACCTGCTCAGCGGACCACCGTGGAGGCGGTGGCGGAATCGCTCCCGACGAGATCGGCTTGGCCCGCCCGGACCCTCGGATCGTGGTGGTCAGGCGTGCCCCTACGGGGTCGACCGACGGCAACGGCATCGGGCTCCAGGGGGTCCGGGGGGCGCGAGGCGCCCCCCGAACGGACGGCCTGGCGGCCGGCGGGACCGGTTCCGCTGCAACGGTGCTCGGTCCGGGTGTCCCGGGGTGTGCTGGCTGCGACCGGGAGAACGGGTACCAATCTCCCGGGTACCCGCAGCGGCGCACCGAGTTGCGATGGCTCCGGACCGGACACGGTGTCGGCCCGGTGTCTCTTCCTCCGGCGTCTTCTATGCGCTGACCTGCTGGAAACGGTTGGCCACCGACCGGCTTTTTTGCGTGGAGATCCGGACAAGCATGCAACAACACGGGGGTGGCGCGACCGCCGGGCTGAAAGCCGGACAGGATTGGCCCTTCCAGATGGGGTTCCGCCACCGGAGTCCTCTGATCTGCGCGGATCCGGGACGTCGGCGCGGTGTTCTTTCAGGGCCTGGCGAATCCGGGAGTTCCGTTGTGCGTGCGGGGGCCTCGGGGTGTTCAAGACTTGTCGGCACTGGCCGGTGGGAGCTGCAACTCCCCGGGCCGGTGTGCAATCACGAGGGCTGCGACCGTAGAAGGGAACGCGACATGGGTGTGCCACGAAAGCGCCGTGGGGCCTGGGGCGGTGACGGGGTTCTGCCCGTCACCGCTGCGGTCGTCGCCGTGGCCGTGCTGGCCTTGCTCGTCGTGCCGGCGGTGATGGGTCTTCCGACCGAGACGGTCATCGCGCTGTCCAGCGCCGCCGTCCTGACGGCGGCGGAGCTGGTGAGACGGCTGGTCTCGGCCGTCTCGTCGGGCCGTCGGCGCAGGTGAGCGTGTCGGATGGGAAGGCCGAAGACGGCGGTCGCCCCGGGAGCGGTGGCCGGGGACCTGGCCGAGTTCCTTCACAGTGTCTGTGCGCGCTGCGGGAAGACGTACGCCCAGATCAGCATCGAGTCCGGCATATCCGTCTCCACGCTGTCCCGGGCGGCCTCGGGCAAGCGGCGTCCGAAGCTCGAGGTCGTGCAGGCCTTCGTCCGGGCGTGCGGGGGCAGCCCGTCGGAGCTCAGGAAGGCGGAGCGTCTGTGGCGCCGCACCCCGGCCGCCTCGTCCTCCTCCGGGGCGGGTGGGCGCGCCGGTGTCCGCTGGCAGGACCCGGGTTCTCTGTGCGAGGCGCATCACCTCGGCGACGCGATGCGTACGGCCCTGCGGCTGAGCGGCAGCCCGTCGCTGCGCTCGGTCAGCGAGCGCGCCAATGGGCTGGGGCTGAGTCTGTCGCGCAGCACGCTCGGGGACGCGTTGCGCCCCGGGGCGGTGCCCACGCTCCAGGTCTTCTGCGTGTTCATGCAGGTGATCGGGCATTTCCCGGGGTCGCCGGTGGCCGGGTACGACGCGGCGGTGTGGGCGGACGCCTGGGTGCGTGTCCAGGCCCGCCGGCAGCCCCGGGCGCGCGGCGGCGGTTCGGCTCCTTCGGGGGTGAGGGTGCTTCAGACCAGGGGCGGCGAGGTGAAGGAAGGCGGCCGGCGGCGGGCGGGCAGGCGCCGGCCCCGGCTGGCTCAGGCCCAGGTGTGGGTGCGCCCCGGGCCGCTTCGGGCGTTCAAGGACTGGCTGCACGAGCTGTACCTGGAGGCGGGGGCTCCGTCGCTGACCGACATCACCGCGTCGATCCGGATGGACGACTCCCTCGACTCGGCGCCCAAGCGGGACAGCGTGAACCGGTTGCTGAGGTCGTCGCACCTGCTGTCCGTTCAGGGTGACGCCGTGGCCGTGGCGGTCGCCATGGCCAGGATGGCCGGGCTGGATCCGGCCGCGGCCGGCGGGATGGCGCGGGAGCTGTGGATCCGCGCGGCCGCGGTGAGGCCGTGGGGGCACGCGGTCGGTGACGTGGTGGATCCGCTGGCCCTGGGGGTGCGGGAGACGTTCGCCCTGCCGGAGTCGGGACAGGCTCTGCCGGTCCTGGTGCCCTACATCCGGCGCCAGCACGACGAGGTTCTCGAGCGGATCGTGCAGAGGGCCGCCGACGGACACAGCGCGCTGGTCGTCGCCCGC
The DNA here is from genome assembly GCF_040683475.1 of Kitasatospora sp. NPDC093558. Lineage (NCBI taxonomy): Bacteria > Bacillati > Actinomycetota > Actinomycetes > Kitasatosporales > Streptomycetaceae > Kitasatospora > Kitasatospora sp. NPDC093558. The sequence goes on from NZ_JBFBDY010000369.1 coordinate 5,528, forward strand.
GGGCCGCGGGCCACCGGCAAGACGCGCAGCTGCTGGGAGGCGATGCAGGCACTGCCGGTGGGCTGGCGGCTCTGGTTTCCCGCGGATCCGTCCAAGGGCGAGCAGGTGGTCGAGGCCGTCTCCCAGGCCGGTCCCGGGTCGACGGTGTGGCTCGACCGGATCGACCGGTACCTCGATCCCGGCCAGTGCCACGTCGCCGGAATGGTCCAGGCCGAGATCAGCGCGGCCCTGCACGATCCCCGACGCGCTCCTGTCCTCGTGATCGGCACGGTCTCGGCCTCCGCAGGAGTGCTGACCCGCGCGGGAGGCTCCTCGTCGGACGCCGTCACGGCGGCCCGGGCGATGATCGAGGACGCGGCCGTCGACGTCCCCGACCTGTTCACCGGAGCCGAACTCGCTGCCCTGGCCGACGCCGCCGGGCAGGACCCCCGGCTCGCGCTGGCGGACGCCAACGCGCGGGGGTCCGTCGCCCAGTTCCTGTCCACCAACCGCAACGCCGACCCCTTGCTGAAGGTCCAGGTCCTGCACACGGCGATGACCCAGGGGGACACCGACGCGCTCCTGATGGGCGGGGCACTCCTGCAGGTCTCGGGGCACCGCAAGGAAGCGGCGACCTGGTACCAGCGGGCCGCCGAGGCCGGGGACCGCCAGGCCCTCGAGCCGGCGGCGGCGCTGCTGAGCGAGAACGGCACGGCCTACGAGGCGATCGCATGGCTGCGGGACCTCGCGGCGGCCGGCGATGCAGAAGCC
>NZ_JBFBDY010000370.1:0-6266 GCF_040683475.1 Kitasatospora sp. NPDC093558
CCTCGCCGCCCAGCGCGGCGCGGGCCTCGTCGCCAGCGAGAAGCAGCCGCACCGGGCCCGGCTGGTGGCGCGGGCCCTGGAGGGCAACCCCGGCCCGTACACCGTGATCGCGGCGGACGGGACGCGGCCGGCCTGGCGCTCCGGCGCCTTCGACCGTGTCCTCGTGGACGTGCCCTGCTCCGGGCTCGGCGCGCTGCGCCGCCGGCCGGAGGCGCGCTGGCGCCGGCGGCCCGCGGACATCGCCGCCTTCGGGCCGCTCCAGCGGGACCTCCTGCGCTCCGCCATCGAGGCCACCCGGGTGGGCGGCGTCGTCGGCTACGCGACGTGCTCGCCGCACCTCGCGGAGACCCGGGCCGTCGTCGACGACGTGCTGCGCGCCGAGGGCGGGCGCGTCGAGTGGATCGACGCCCGGCCGCTGCTGCCCGGCGTGCCCGCGCTGGGGGACGGGCCGGACGTGCAGCTCTGGCCGCACCTGCACGGGACGGACGCGATGTACCTGGCGTTGCTGCGCCGGACGGCCTGAGGCTGTCGTTGCTGCGTTTTTGCGTGAGCTCTACTGCGTGAGCTTGTGGGCCGCGCGTCCGCTTCGGCGGGCGTGCGGCGCTCGCGTTTCGTCAACCGGCCGGATTCTCGCGGGTGTTGGCTCGGGGCGTCCGGCGGGTGTGGTGCGGCGGGAGCGGGTGTGGGTTCGGGAGGCTCGTGAGGAGGGCGTGCGCCTGGGCCTGGAGGCGGTCGATCGGCGGGTCCTCGCAGATCACCTCCAGCCCGAGGGCGGTCGAGTGGCCCCGGTGGTAGTACGACTGGTAGGCGAGGTACGGGCGGTGGTTGTCCGCCGGGTCGAGTCCGACCGTGAAGGTCGCGAACAGGGTGCGCCCGTCCCCGGTCCTTCCCTTCTCGTCGCACGAGAGGTGCCACTCGAACTCGTACGGCTCGGGCCCGGCCGGCAGGTCCAGCAGCGCCTGGGCGAGGCGGCGGACGTCGTCGGGGCCGTCGAAGGGGATCGTTTCCGAGTGGACGGGCGCGGCGGCGAACAGCTCCCACGCCGACCCGTTGCGGATGACGCTCAGGTGCCAGTCGCCCCGGCGATCGTGCCACCGGCAGTCGAGGATCGGGTCCTGATCCGCGTCCAAAGCGGTCAACCTCCTTATGCCGCTTGGTCGTTCGACGCCCCCATGGTGGCACACCGGCGGGGCGGGCGGCATGGTGGGCCGGCCGCGACCGTCGGTCTTCGGCCGCTTCGTGTGCCGCTTCGTCAGTCAGTCAGTCAGTCAGTCGGCCGTCAGTCGGTCGTCGGGCTGTCGGCGGGCTCGGTGTGCCAGGGGCGGCCGGGGCGCGTGGGGACGGCGGTGGCGGTGAGGCGGATCGCGTATACCTCGCGGTCGGTGGCCGGGTGGGGGACCGGGCCGAGGTACTCGTGGCCGGTCAGGTGGCACCAGGCCGGGAGGTCGAGCGGGGCGGCCGGGTCCGTGGTGTGGATGTGGACCACCGTGCCGGCCGGGTGGCCCGCTATGTGACCGCGCAGGCGAAGCAGGAGCTGTACGCAGAGCAGGCCGGTGCCGTCGATGCTCAGGCCGGGGGCGGGGTGCTGGGCGGTGGTCATCGGGGCGGTCTCCTGTAGGGGCGGGCAGCGGACTGCGGGGTCGGGTCGCTCAGCTGGTGACGCGCCAGAGGCGGCGGGGCAGGTCGCCCTCGTCGAACGGGTGCACCTCGGCGAGGTCGAGCGCCTTGCCGCCGTCGCTGCCGTGCGTCATGAGGGTGCCCCTCGCGGTGGTCCGGGTCGGTGGTGCGTGTCCAGCCTAGGTCGTTGTTTGTGGGCGACCGGCGGGAGGGGTGGCGTCGCGTACGGCGGGCCGGGGCGCATGGTTTCGGACACGACGATGCCGGGGTGCTGTGGTGGGCACCCCGGCATCGGGCGTGAAGTCTGGGGCGAGGAAAGCGAACGGACTAGGGTCAGGGAAGTGAGAAGGAAGCCCGTTCATGGCCTCGCCGGGGAACACGGTATCAGTCAGGCGGGGATCAGGTCGCGCAGGTTTTCCGGGGTGATGACGACCGAGTCCGGGTGCAGGCCCTCGGGGCGTGCCAGGCCGATGTAGGTGACCGGGCCGGGCGGGGGCGGGTTGCCGCCCGCGCCGCCCGCGCCGCCCGCGCCGCCCGGGCCGGTCCACAGGGTGGTGGTGGGGGCGGCCATGAGGTCGGCGAGGTAGCGGACGGTGAGGTACTCGCGCCCGACGATGCCGCGCACCAGGGTGGCGACGGAGACCCGGTTGCCCTCGACGCGGTTGGCGTCCGGGCTGCCCTGGAGGTACAGGTGCAGCCACTTGGCGTGCCAGCGGCCGTCCGGGGTGCGGACGAAGGCGAGGGGGAGGGCGACCTTGCCCGGGCCGCGGAGGTCGGACTTCACGCGGACGGTGCGCGGCTCGAACGGGAGGCCCTGCTGCTCGGCCTCGCGCAGCATGTAGCCGAAGAACGACTCCTCGACCTGCTCGAAGCCCTCGCCGGAGTAGATGTTGACCTGCGGCACGATGTAGCTGCCGCGGGCCGCGCCCAGGCGCAGGTTGATGAACTCCGAGGCGCCGTTCGGGGCGTTCGTGACGTCACCGGAGTGCTCGCCCTCGACCTCGCTGAGCTGGGTGTAGGAGAGCCAGGTGACCGTCCGGAAGTCGTCGTCCAGGAGCAGTGCGGAGAGGTCGAAGTCGGTGGTGTGGCTGGTCTGCTTCCAGTAGACGAAGAAGCGCAGCAGTTCGCCGTCGACGGGGGACAGGGAGCCGCGCGGGAGCACGCCGAGGCCGGCGGCGCTTGCCTTGCCGCTGAGGGGGAGGGCGACGTCGAGGACGGCCGGGTCGATCAGCAGGTGCTCGGGAGTGGGCAGGCGGCGGCGCAGTTCGGCGTCGAGGACATCGATCAGGTGCTTGCGCTCGGCGGCGGGCAGGGGCGGGCGGGCGTCGCCGGTGACCCACGCGCGGCCGAGGCGGGTGGCGAAGAAGCGGCGGGTGGGGGCGGCGGGGGGCGTGTTAGCGGCGTTGTCGGCGTCGGCGTGGTTCCCGTCGGTGCGGTTGTGCAGGTGCTCGCGGACGGAGAGCAGGACGCGGCCCGCCGTGTGCGGGGCGGCCTGTTCGGCGGCGGACACGACGGTGTCGCGCTCGTCCCGGGTGCGGCACGCGCGCAGCAGCCGGTCGAGGGCGCGGAACAGCTTGCCGGGGGCGGCGGTGAGCAGCCGCACGGCAGCCGTCACGTCGTCGGCGCGGAGGAGCTCCTCGACGCGGCTGTCGAACGAGCGGGCCTCCTGCTCGCCGCGGGCGACGGCGAACGCCTCGGCGGCGTGCGGGAGTCGCGGGTACTCGTGGGGGTGCAGGCGCTCGCCGAGGCGCTTGAACGCCTCGCGGTGGGCGGTGATGTCGGCGAGCTTGGCCGGGTTCTCGGCGATGACCGCGTCGAGGCCGGTGAGCAGGGCGCGGCGGACGCGCCGGGAGAACGAGCGGAAGCGTGTCCGCTCGGCGAGCGTCACGTCGCCGTTGGAGAGTGCGCAGGCGAGGCGCAGCACGTCCGTCGCGGTGTCGAGGAGGAGCCCCGCGCCGGCGTCGAGGCGGGCGAGGTTGACGACGGCGCGGTTCTCGCGGACCGGGATCGCCTCGGGCTGGGGGCCGTTGACGCAGTGCGCGGCGAGGGCGCCGAGATCGGCCAGGGCCTCCTCGCCGAGCGGGGTCGCGCTGCCGGCCAGCGCCAGGTAGAGGGCGGTGATCTCGTCGTCGAGGGTGCCGCCGGGGTGCAGGACTGTCATCCGGTCGCCCGCGGCGGCGATCAGCTCGTCGTGGGCGGCGAGCAACTCGGCGTACGTGTGCCGGTAGTTGCCGTAGGTGGGGAGGGTGAGCAGGTCGACCACGCCGGTGCTCAGCTGGGCGATCGTGCTCTCGCGGGTGGTGTCGTCGGCGAGGGCCTCGGCGATGCACCACGTCCAGAACTCGAAGGTGTCCGGGACGTTGGCGGGGAAGTCGATGAAGTAGGCGTTGTGGGCGACGTGGTCGCCGACCATCGCGCGGACGGTGTCCAGCGTGCGGGCGGCGGTGGCGACCACGGTGGCCTCTGGCAGCTCCGACAGGTGCTCTAGCAGGCCCGCCGAGAGCTTGAAGCCCACGGACATCAGCGCGGCGTCGAACTGCCGTGCCGCATCGGCCCCTTGGCCGTCGGCGGCGGTGAGGGTGCCGGCGGGGAGGGGGAGTCGGTGGGTGTGCCGGACGACGAGGGTTTCGAGGTGCTGCGCCATTCGGGCATGATCCCAGAGCCGCGCCGGGCGGCGCATGCGGGTTTCCGGGGAGGGCGTGCGCGGGTCAGCGGTCAGCGGAGGGGGCGGGCGTGGGGGCCGGTGAGGGGGCCGAGGAGTGCGGCGAGGGTGGTGAGGTCGCCGGCGGGCCACTGGGTGAAGACGTCGGCGGCGACCTGGCGGGCGGTGGTCCGCATCTCGGCGAGGCGCTCGCGGCCGGTCGGGGTGAGGGCGGCGTAGGCGACGCGGGCGTCGCGCGGGGCCGGCTCGCGGGTGACCAGGCCGATGCGTTCGAGCGGGGCGAGGCCGCGGGTGACGCCGGAGGCGGTCAGGCCGAGGGCCTCGGCGAGGTCGACGCGGCGCATGCGGCCGCCGGGGGCCTCGCCGAGCCGCAGGAGCATCGTGAAGTCGGAGAGGCTCACGCCGTGCAGGCCGCTGAGGCTCGCGTCGAAGCGCTTGACCAGGGTGGCCTGGGCGCGGACCAGGCGCAGGGCCGTGTCCAGGGGGTCGGGGTTCGGCGGGTTGGGGTTCGGCGGGTCGGTCTGCGGCGGGTTGGGGGTCGGCGGATCGGGGGTCGGCGGGTCGGTCTGCGGGGCTGTCATTGCCACCTCCTTGAGCGCTCAAGCATATACGGGGGCTGAGCGGTCAAGGAGGTGGCGGGAGGGGGAGGGGGTTAGCTGGTGGCGGCGGCGCGGCGTTGGCGCTTGCCGAGCGGGGCCTGGGAGAGGTCCTCGGCCTGGGTGCGGAGGTTCTTGAAGCCGTAGCCGCGTTCGGTCAGCCAGGCCTCGGCGGCCTGCTCGGCGCGCTCGGTCGCGTCGAGGATGTCCTCTTCCTCCTCGCCGGAGTCCAGGAAGCGGAAGGTGAAGGCGGAGCGGGCGGTGAGGTCGTAGGCGAGGTGGCCCTCAGGGGTGAAGGCCGCGTGCAGGATGTCGTGGTCGGCGGCATCGGCGAGGAGCTCGGCGCGCTGTTCGGGGCTCAGGCCGTCGAAGACGCCGCGCACCATGATGCGGAAGGTTCGAGTGGTCATCCTCCGACGATAAGCAGGGCGAGCGGTCGGCGGCCACGGGATTCCGGTGGCGGCCGACCGTGCCCCGGGCCGGTCATGGGCCGGTCACGGGGTGGGCAGCTCGGTGTGGTGGACGTGGTACCCGCCCTCGACGACCGGGTTGAAGGGGGCCGGGGCCATGCAGGTGCCGGTTATGCCGGGCCGGGGCTGCCCGGCGGCGTCCAGGTCCATGTTGACCACGCCCCACGAGAAGCCGAAGCGGTCCTTGCCCTTGCCGTGGCCGTCGTAGACGCTCAGGCCGATCCGCTCGCCGACGGGCCGGACGTCGGACTTGGTGACGACCGCGGTCAGGGTGGCGACCGGGCCGCCGGTGACCAGGCAGTCCACCGCGGCCTCGGCGTGGCCGACCTGGCCGGTGGCGGCGACCCGGTGGGAGATGGTGACGGTGCCCCGGGCGTCGGTGGGCAGCCCGTGCGCCAGGGCGGGGATGTCGGGGAACGGCCGGCTGAACGGAACGGCCCGGGCGTCGACGGTGAACCGGATCTCGTCGTCCGGCGCGTAGTCGAACACGATGCGGCCGGAGCCGCTGACGCTCGCCGGTCGGGCGTGTGACTGCGCGTCGGCGCCCTGGGCGGGGACCGCGGCCGTCATCGTGGTGATGGCGAGCGCCGCGGCGGCTGCGGCGATCGCGGTGCGGATGCGGCGGCGGGCGCCGGGACGGGTGCTGGCGTCGGTGCTGGTGGTGCTGCTGGTGGTGGTGCGGGACACGGTGGGCTCCTCCCCTGCGGCGGCCCTGGTGGCCGCCGTTTCGATGCCCCCAAGCCTGGCCGCCGCACCCCCTCCGAGACATGTGCCGATCGGCACTACTTCGGCCCGACGTTGCGTCACCTCCCCTGCTGAACGGCAGGGTTCGCGGCAGCTCAGGCTCGCGCGGGCAACGGGGTGCAGACCCGGCCCGTGGCGAGCGCGGACGGTTCGGCGCCGAGGGCCGCCAGCGTGAAG
>NZ_JBFBDY010000371.1:0-6239 GCF_040683475.1 Kitasatospora sp. NPDC093558
GGGTCTCCGTCGCGCTGGACTACGGCGCCGTCGAGCAGGCGTACGGCGGCGGCTGGGCCTCCCGGCTGCACCTGGTCGCCCTGCCGGCCTGTGCGCTGACGACACCGCAGCTGGCCGCCTGCCGCACGCAGAAGCCGATCGAGTCCGTCAACGATCCGGTGACGCACAAGGTCACCGGTACCGTCGCCGTCCCCTCCGCCGCGCCGCGGCCGGCGAGCCTGTTCGCGTCGCGCTCGGCGCTCGCCGCGCAGGCCGCGCCCGGGGTGGCGGTGGCCGCGGTGGCGGGCAGCGGCGGATCGCAGGGCGACTACGGCGCGACCTCGCTGTCCGCCTCGGGCGCCTGGTCGACGTCGTCCTCCGGCGCGTTCACCTACCGCTACCCGATCACCCTGCCGCCCGCGCTCGGCGGGGTCTCGCCGCTGGTCGCGCTCTCCTACGACTCGCAGTCGGTGGACGGCGAGACCTCGGCCCGCAACTCGCAGTCCTCGTGGATCGGTGACGGCTGGGCGTACAGCCCCGGCTTCATCGAGCGCTCGTACAAGTCCTGCCGCAACGACGGGATCGACGACTCCGGAGACGAGTGCTGGGCCGGCTGGAACGCGACCATCTCGCTCGGCTCGCACAACGGCAAGCTGATCCGCGTCGCGGACGGCAGCTACCGCCTGCCGAACGACGACGGGACGAAGATCGAGCGCCTCACCGGCGCCGCGAACGGCCTTTGGGACGGCGAGTACTTCAAGGTCACCACGACCGACGGCAGTTCGTACTACCTGGGCCTCAACCACGCCCCCGGTACCACCGCGGACGGCGCCACCAACAGCGCCTGGGGCGTGCCCGTCTACCACCCGAAGTCGGGCGACCCCTGCTACGACTCCGGCAAGGGCAACGCCTCGCAGTGCGACAAGCCGGTCGGCTACCGCTTCAACCTCGACTTCGTGGTCGACGCGCACGGCAACACCCAGCGCTACGACTGGGCCACCGAGTCGAACTACTACAACATGGGCTACGGCCAGGTCGCCAAGAACGGCGACGGCGGCACGATGACCCAGTACACCCGCGGCGGCTACCTGACCCAGGTCTCCTACGGCTACCAGCTGGCCGACGCCCAGGCGGGCCGTGAGCCCTCGGCGAAGGTCGTCTTCAACGCGGCGCAGCGCTGCACCGTCTCGGACACCGACTGCCAGGCCGCGAAACTGTCCAAGGACACCGCCACCAACTGGCCGGACACCCCGTACGACCTCACCTGCAAGGCCGACGACAAGACCAAGGTCGACGGCGACAACACCGACGGCGTCTGCCTGCAGGGCGGTCCGAGCTTCTGGTCCACCTACCGGCTGAAGTCGATCGACACCAAGGTGCGGGTCGGCAGTGCCTGGCAGGACGTCGACTCGTACGACCTGAAGCAGGTGTTCTCCGACGCCGGCGGCACGATGGACCCCGTCACCGGCAAGACGCAGGACCCGAAGACCACCGGCGCCCTGCAGTCCATGATGTGGCTCTCGCAGATCGTCCACACCGGCAAGGACACCTCGGCCGGCGGCACCGGCGCCATCGCGATGGACCCGGTGAGCTTCGTCGGCGTCGAGATGGACAACCGGGTGGACGGGCTGAGCCCGGCGGCGCCGCCGCTGTACCACCCGCGCGTCTCCAGCGTCCAGACCGAGACCGGTGAGTCGATCGCCGTCTCCTACCGCGCGCCCGAGTGCTCGCGCGACAACAACCACATGCCGTCCTCGGCCGACGGCAACACCATGGGCTGCTACCCGGTGTTCTGGAACACGCCCGGCGGCAAGGACCCGATCGCCGACTGGTTCAACAAGACCATGGTCGCGCAGGTCGCCGAGAGCGACCGGACCAAGGCGGGCTCCCCGGCCAAGGTGACCAACTACGCCTACAGCGGCGGCGCGGCCTGGCACCGGGACGACTCCGACCTGACCGACGACAAGCACCGCACCTGGAACGACTTCCGCGGCTACCGGACCGTCACCACGACCACCGGCGCGGCGCCGGACCCGATCACCCAGAGCGTCACCTCCTACCTCCAGGGCATGGACGGTGACTACAAGGCCGACGGCACCCAGCGCAGTGTCAAGCTGGCCAACTCGCTCGGCGAGCAGACCACCGACAGCCCGTGGCTGGCCGGCACCGCCCAGGAGACGGACAGTTACACCCAGGCCGGCGGCACCGTGAACCGCAAGGTGCTCACCGACGCCCCCGGCACCACCGTCACCGCGACCGCGGCCCGGACGGCGTGGACCTCGGAGGACCCGGCGCCCGCCAAGCTCTCCACCCTGCCGGACCAGACGGCCCGCCGGGTCCAGTCCACCTCGTCGCGCACGATGGGGCTGCTCTCCGACGGCACCTGGCGCACCGGGCAGACCCGGCAGAGCAACGACGCCCTCGGCCGCCTCTCCCAGGTGGACGAGAAGCCCGACGTCGCCGACCCCTCCCTGGAGAGCTGCGCCACCACCAAGTACGCGGACGCACCGGCCGCCAGCCCGCTGCTGCTGACCGTCCCGGACGAGACCATCACCGTCGCGGGCCCCTGCGGCACCGCAGAGGGCGCCGCCACGACGCTCTCGCACAAGCGGATGTTCTACGATGGCGACGGCAGCGTCACCAACCCCGGCACCCTCGGCACCGTCGGCCAGAACGGCACCACCCTCGGCCTGGTCACCGCCACCCAGGCGGTCGCCTCCTACGACGCCCAGGGCAAGCCGGTCTTCCAGACGATCGGCGCGGTGAGCTACGACAAGTACGGCCGCGTGATCCGCAGCCGGGACGGTGCGGGCGCGGCCACCACGACCACCTACAGCCCGGACAGCGGCACGCTGCCCACCTCCATATCCACCACCAACCCGCTCGGCTGGACCTCCAGCAGCACCGTCGCGCCCACCCGGGCGGCGGTCACCCACGCCGTGGACTCCAACGGCCGCGTCACGGACGTCGTGTTCGACGCGCTGGGCCGCCGGACCAGGGTCTGGTTCCCGGGCCGGAACAAGGCCACGCAGGGCCCCGACAAGATCTACTCGTACGCCGTCCACGGCGCCGGCGACAACCCGGACCCGAACAGCGTCACCACCCAGTCGCTCCGCGAGGACGGCTCCTACGGCTTCAACGCGAGCATCTACGACGGCCTGCTGCAACTGCGCCAGGAGCAGGCGACCACGGCCGACAACTCGGCGGGCCGCCTGGTCAAGTCGACGTTCTACGACTCGCACGGCTGGACCGTCGGCACCATCGCCCCGTACTCGGACCCGGCGAACGCCCCCGGCACCACGATGTGGGCGGAGGCCAACAACACCGGCCCGTCGGTGACCCGCACCCGCTACGACGGCCAGGGCCGCGCCGTCACCTCGGAGTTGGACTCCTTCGCCACCACGGTGTGGCGCTCCTCCACCGCCTACCGGGGCGTCGACCGCGTCGACGCCACCCCGCCGGGCGGCGGCAAGGCCACCACCACCTACACCGACGGCGAGGGCCGCACCACTGCGACGGTGTCGCGCGACACCACCGGCGACAAGACCCTGGCGCCCAACTCGACGATCTACTCCGGTAGTTCCGAGGTCTCCGGCAGCGTCCGGCTGGCCGCGCAGGCGGACGGCAACCTCGTCCTCACCGCGCTGACCGACGGCCGCACGCTCTGGTCCGCCGGCACCGCGGGACACCCCGGCGCCTACGCGACCGTGCAGGCCGACGGCAACTTCGTGGTCAAGGACCCCAAGGGCACCCAGCTCTGGTCCAGCAACACGGCCGGCCACACCGGCGCGTCCGTCAAGGTCCAGAGCGACGGCAACCTCGCGGTCTACGACAGCGGGAACACCCTGCTGTGGTCCAGCGGCACGGCGAACGCGGCGACCACCGCGGACATCACCACCCGCTACACCTACACCGCCGCCGGCAAGCCGGCCACGATCAAGGACACCGTCGGCAACACCTGGTCCTACACGTACGACCTCCAGGGCCGAAAGCTCACCCAGACCGACCCGGACGGCGGTACCAGCAGCACCGGCTACGACGCGATGGGCCGGGTCGCCTCGACCACGGACGCGCGGGGGCAGACGCTTTCGTACACCTACGACCCGCTGGGCCGCAAGACCGGCGAGTACGCGGGTGGCGACACGAGTGACTCGTCGAAGCTGCTGGCCGACTGGAACTACGACACCCTCGGCAAGGGGCTGTTCTCGTCTTCGGACCGCTACGTCGGCGGGAAGAACGGCAGCGCGTACGTCAAGCGGATCGACGCCTACAACGCGGTCGGCCAGCCCACCGCCACCTCGGTGGTGATCCCGGCGAGCGAGGGCAAGCTCGCCGGCACGTACAAGGCCTCCGCCGCCTACACCGCAAACGTCAGCATGCTGGCCTCCACCACCTACGGGACGGAAGGCGGGCTGCCCGGCGAGACGGTCGGCTACGGCTACAACCTCCAGGGCGGGCTGTACAGCGTGGGCACGCCCAGCACGCCGTACGTCGCCACCACCAACTACAGCCCCCTCGGGCAGGTGTGGCAGACCACCATCGGCACGCCCACCAAGCAGCTGCGCACCGCGCAGACCTACGACCAGGCGACCGGCCGGGTCGCCACCAGCAGGGTCACCCTGCAGAACAACACCGCCAACCCGATCAGCAACCTCACCCTCGGCTACGACGAGTCCGGCAACCTGACCGCGGTGTCCGACGTCCAGTCGGGCGGCGGCACGGACCGGGTCACCGACACCCAGTGCTTCAGCTACGACGCACAGGACCGGCTGGTCACCGCCTGGACGGACACCAAGGGCATCACCGGCGCCACCGCCGGCCAGCTCGCCCGGTGCAACACCGCCAAGCCCAGCCCGGCCACGATCGGCGGGCCCAACCCCTACTGGCAGGACTGGCAGTTCAACCAGCTCGGTGACCGCACCCAGCAGGTCAGCCACGACGTCACCGGCAACGCGGCGAAGGACACCACCCAGACCCTCACCTACCCGGGTGCCGGCGCGGCGACCGCCTACCAGCCCAACGCGGCGGCCACCGTCACCATCAGCAACCCGACCACCGGCACCACCACGCTGAGCCCCGCTTACGACAAGGCCGGCAACACCGTCGGCCGGGTCACCACGGGCGCCAGGACGAGCAACCAGAGCTTCACGTACGACGCCGAGGGCCGCACCCAGAGCGCCACCACCGACGGGAAGCAGAGCGGCTACCTCTACGACGCCGACGGCACCCTGCTGCTCCAGCGCGGAGCCGGGGCCAACACGCTCTACCTGTTCGGCGGCGTCGAGCAGCTCAACCTCGACACGGTGGCCAACACCGTCGGCGGCCTGCGCTACTACCAGGCGCCGGACGGCACGACGATCGTGCGCTCCAGCAAGGGAGGTATCAGCTACCAGCCGGCCGGCCGCCAGGGAACGGCCCAGCTCCAGATCGACGCGACGACGCTGGGGATCACCCGGCGGTCCTTCGACCCCTACGGCAACCTCCGCGGTGCCAACCCGGCCAACTGGGCGGACAACCACGGCTTCCTCGGCCAGCCGGTCGACACCACCACCGGCCTGAGCCTGCTCGGGGCCCGCCACTACGACCCGGTCACCGGCCGGTTCCTCAGCGTCGACCCGGTCTTCGAGGTCGGCGACTGCAACCAGATGGGCGGCTACGCCTACGCGGCTGACAACCCGACCACCGGCAGCGACCCCAGGGGCCTGTACTGGGGCGAGGAGTGGGTCGACGACGCGGCGGACGCCACCGGGGACTTCCTCGCCGGCGCGGCCGACTCGATCGTCGGCGACCCGTACGAGTGGGCCGTCGACGGTGTCGCCGACGTCTGGAACAGCTGCGCCGACCTCTACAACGACTACGTCTACGACGATTTCGCCTGGTGCATGCCCGAGGCCGGGCACATGGACTACGTCGACGACACCCCGGTCGCGGACCTGTTCGGCATCGACACCGACTCCGACGCCTACATCGCGGGGCAGGTGACCGGCACCGTCGCGTCGATCGCGATCGACGGCTACGGACTGGTCAAGGCCGCCGAGGAAGGCTACAAGGCGTACAAGGCCGCGGACGAGATCGACGAAGGAGTCAGCTGGCTCAAGCGGCTCCTGAGCGACGACGAGCCGGTGGCCTCCGAGGCCGACCCCGCGCCCACCACGCCCAAGGACGACGCCCCGTCCAGCCCGAAGAGCGGCACCAGCAAGGAGCCGAACACCGAGCCGGGCGGCGGGGGCAAGGCCGCCGACGCCGAGGCGGGCGGCGAC
>NZ_JBFBDY010000372.1:0-6236 GCF_040683475.1 Kitasatospora sp. NPDC093558
CCCGGCGGGCGCCCGGGGGGGTGGCCTCTTATTGGCGGGGGGCTCCAGACCCCCCCCCACCCCCGCCCTCACCGGGCGGACGGTGTCACCACGTTTCCGCAGTTCGGGTTCCCGCGCCTCGGGTAGATGCACACGAAGCCGGCGGTGGTGCCGTCGACCATGTTCGTGTAGATGGTCTTCGTCCCGAGGTCGTTGTACTCCACCTGCGCCTCGGAGGCGCCGTGGGTGCCGACGAGGATCTTCCGCAGGTCCGGCGTGGTGCGTGCCTGGGCCCAACTGGCCCGGCAGGACTCGCTGTAGCGGAGATCGACGCGCATGTCCCCGATCGTCGCGCTTGCGCCGTCCACGGTGACGGCGTCGTCGGCACACCCTTCCTCGACCGGGTCGAGCTGGTAGCACCCGTCCCCCGTACATCCCTGACGGGGCGCGGCGGGGGCCGGCGGAGCTGCGGCGGTCGCGAGCGCGGCACCGAGCACGAGGAGAACGGCGGCGGCGCGGGGCGTACGGCGGTGGAGCGGCAGAAGCATCGTCGGACTCCTGGATGGGGGCGAGCGGGACGGCGCTGGATGCGCCTCTTGTCGTCAGGAGTTCTCGGCAGAACGCCGCGACTTCTTGCCGAATTCAGCCCCTCAGAGTGATCGCGGACCCAGGCACAGCCGCGGGCGGCGGCGCGGCCGGTTCACTCATGCGGGTGACAGTCGCCACGGGTGGCGGAGATCTGTAGCAGGCTCATTCCGACGGCTGATGAGTCATCGGCAAAGTTCGACCCTACGGAGGTTCCATGCCCTACCCGACGGACTTCAAGTACACCAAGGAGCACGAGTGGGTGTCGCCCACGGGGGACACCGTTCTCGTGGGCATCACCGACTTCGCCCAGCGGCAGCTCGGCGACATCGTCTTCGTCGAACTCCCCAAGGTCGGGCGCAAACTCGACGTCGGCGAGGCGTTCGGCATGGTGGAGTCGGTCAAGGCTGCGAACGAGCTGTACGTGCCGGTGTCCGGTGAGGTCACGGCGATCAACGAGGATCTGGCCGAGGAGCCCGAAGAGGTCAACGCCAACCCGCACCACACCTGGATGATCAAGCTCAAGCTGACCAAGCCCGATGAGCTGAAGGGCCTGCTCACGGCCGCGCAGTACGAGGCCTACATCGCGGAAGAGGAGGCACCCTAGGCACCCGGACGGGGATGCCCATCGGCCGCAACCGCCGCCCGGCGTCGGAAGAACGGGTGCGCGGTCGCCGCGTTTGGTGAAGACTGTGCGGAGGTCCCGCACCGCCGGCACGGCGACGGCCGACACCGCGCCCTCCTGACGGCCCATCGCTAGGCAGCGATGGGCCGTCGGCGTACCGTCGTCGGCATGGCCGAACTGATGTGGTTCAAGAGCAGCCACAGCGGCGATTACAGCGCCGCCTGCGTCGAAATCGCTTGGCGCAAGAGCACATACAGCGGCAAGGAGGACTACTACTGCGTCGAGGTCGCCAAAACCACCACCGCCGTCCTCGTCCGTGACTCCAAGGACAAGACCGGCCCCCGCCTCACCTTCTCCCCCGACGCCTGGCGGGCCTTCCTCGACCTCGCCCGCACGCTGTAACTCCCACCCGACAAGCCACACTTGTGCGGGCCGATCCCGCCCCTGCACGACTCCCGCAGGCGGCTCAGTAGCCGACCGTGAATCGCCGCTGGACGAAACGCGGCAGCTCGGCCTCGTCCACCAGTGCAACGGCCGCGTCCTCCACCGAGATCCGGCTCAGCCCGTCCGCGTCCAGCACCGGCTGGTCGCCGCCGACGCGGTAGCGGCCGGTGCGCTCGCCGGGGGCGATCTGCTCGGCAGGGCTGAAGTACGTCCAGAGCCGGTTCGAGAGTCGCAGGACGTTCAGCGCGTCGCGGTGGCCGCGCACCGCGGCTGCGTACTCGCGCGGGAGGCCGAGTTCCTCGAGCGACGCGTGGATGAGGTCGTCGTGGTCGGCGCGGACGAGGCCCGGCTCGATCTCCAGGCTGCCCGCTCCCCCGATGACGATCAGCCGGGTGCGCGGGTGGCTCTCCAGGGCCTTGAGCAGGGCACGCGCGGCATCCGCGTAAACCGTCGGCTCCGCGATCGAACGTCGCACCGTATCGGCGAAGTCCTTCGCCGCGTTCCCCGGCTGGAAGCCGCTGATGAGGACGTCCAGGCCGGGCAGGACGGCCGCGACGCTCGCGGCGTCGAGGACATCGACGCTCGCCCGACCCAGGTTTTCCCGGCGGTCGTCGACCCCGGACGCGTCGCGACTGAACGCCGTCACGCGGTGTCCGCGCCGTAGAGCTTCGTCGACGACCCGGCTGCCGATGGTGCCG
The DNA here is from genome assembly GCF_040683475.1 of Kitasatospora sp. NPDC093558. Lineage (NCBI taxonomy): Bacteria > Bacillati > Actinomycetota > Actinomycetes > Kitasatosporales > Streptomycetaceae > Kitasatospora > Kitasatospora sp. NPDC093558. The sequence continues at coordinate 2,332 of NZ_JBFBDY010000372.1, forward strand.
GTCGCCCCGATGACGCCAATGTGCATGGTTCTCCCCTGGTTTCATGCGCCGGACATGCCGGACGGACAGCGGCGAGGCCGATTCGGCTTCACGCCGTGCCGTCACTGTACGGCGTGAAGTTTTCTCACGGCAAGTACTGAGGTCACGCTGTAGAGTGGCCTCGTGACAGGCACCCGAACCACCGGACGACGCGAGCGGCTGCGCGCCGAGACAACCGCCGAAATCAAGAGCACCGCACTGGAGTTGATGCGCTCCGGCGGCCCGGACGCGATCACCCTGCGGGCCATCGCCCGCGAGATGGGCATGACCCCCAACGCGATCTACGGCTACTTCGCGACCCGCGACGACCTGGTCACCACCCTCATCGCGGACGTCTACTCGGCGCTCGCGGACGCCGTCGACGCCGCATGGGCCGCGTCGGCGCAGGACGGCCCCGCGCGGCGCATCCAGGCCTGGGCACACGCCTTCCGCGACTGGGCGCTGGCCAACCCCGAGGGCTTCCGCCTCGTCTACGGCGACCCCGTCCCCGGCTACCGGGCCCCCGACGGCGGTGCCGCGCCGGACGCCGCCCAGCGGGTCTGCGTCGGTATCGCGGCGCTCGCGGACGCGGCCTGGGAGGACACCGAACCGGCCTTCCCGAAGAGCGAGTTCACCTGGGACGACTTCGATCCCGGGCTGCTCGGCAAGGTGCGCCCGGCCTTTCCCGACCTGCCGCCGGCCGGCGTGGCCCTGGCACTGCGGATCTGGGGCCACCTGCACGGCCTGGTGTCGCTGGAGATCTACGGCCACCTGCGCGGCCAGACGCCCTCCCCGGACAAACTCTTCCGATCCGAACTCGACCAGCTGGTGGGCTCCTTGGGGCTCAAGGGTTGAGAGCTTCCAAGGAGAAACAACTGCGCGGTCGCCGCGTTTGGTGAAGACTGTGCGGAGGTCCCGCGTTCCGGCCGATCGGAGCGTGGGACCTCTTCATGACCCTTCCCATGCAAAGCAACTGACGTCATGTCATGCAAGGTGCACTTCCCGCACGTCTCCTGCACGTCCCGTCCATCGTCAACGAGACAGGAACGCACGTGATGAACATACGCACTTCGCACCGCTCAGCCGCCTTGGCCATCGCCTGTGCCCTCGCGCTGGGCACCGCCGGCACGGCGACGGCCGACACCGCGCCCGCCGCCCCCGTGGCCGTCGACCTGCCGCTCCCGGCCGGCGGCGTCTACACCGATCCGTACGGGGTCAACGCCAAGGGCGTGATCGTAGGCGAGGCGACCCGCGCCGACTTCACCCTCTTCCCCGTCCGCTGGAACGCGGACCTCAGCGTCACCGCGCTCCCCCTCCTCCCTGGGGACACCACCGGCCGTACGTGGGCCGTCGCGGACGACGGCACGGTCGTCGGTCGCTCCGGGAACCACTCGGTGCGCTGGTCCCCCGACGGCACGGTCGCCGCGCTGCCGTCGCTCCCGGGCGACACGGACGCCTACGCCTACACCATCAGCAGCACCGGCACGGCGGTCGGGCTCACCTCGGGCGGCGGGCACAACCACGCCGTCAAGTGGGGCCCGGACGGCCTGCCCGTGCCCCTCGCGCCCCTGGCCGGCGACACCGACTCCTGGGCCGTCGCCGTCAACAGCACCGGCACGGTGGCCGGTTACTCCTCCGGCCCCGGTGGCTCCCACACCGTGACGTGGAGCCCGGACGGCACTCCCACGGCCTTCATCCCCGCCTCGGGCTACACCACCATCACCGTGCTCAAGATCAACGACGCCGGTACCGTGCTCGGCAAGGCCACCTCGGTACCCGGCGACGAAACCCAGTTCCACTCCCTGCTCTGGGCCGCCGACGGCACCCTCACCGACCTCGGCCTGCGCTCGCAGGCGCTGGCCATCAACGCCAGCGGCACCGCGGTGGGCAACCAGGACGGCGAGGTGAGCATCAACGCCACCGCCACGAGCTGGGCCCCCGACGGCACCGCGACCGCCATCGGCACCGTCCACACCACGGCCCTCGCCGTCAACGACGCCGGGGTCTCCGTCGGCTACTCGGGCGTGCCCCCGCTGGACCGCGACCTCAAGTACCCCGCGCGCTTCAACGCCGACGGCACCACGACCGAGCTGGCCTTCGCCCCGGCGAGCAACGGCTTCGCCCAGTTCATCAACAACGCGGGCCTGATCGTCGGCGTCCGGTCGCTCCACCCCCAGCCCTGGGTCACCAGCCACATCGCAGTGGTCTGGCGCCCGTAGTCGCAGGCCGCCTCCCTCCGGTGCGCCCCCACCGGGCGTACCGGAGGGAGAGGTTTCGGCCGGAAATCCGGACGACATCGGTTCCGGTTGTTGACCACAAGTCCCGGGCGGCACTTGGCTCTTCCTTGACCGGGCCATGGGGGTGTTCGAAGCCCGGCACCGTCATCAGGGGAGGATGATCCATGACCACCGCCCGCACCCGCCGCTGGCCGGCCCGCGCCGCCGCCGTCCTGGTCGCCGCCGTCGCGGCCGGCGCCGCGATGCCGGCCGCCGAGGCCCGGCCGCCCAAGGGCGACACCGCCCGCGTCAGCGAAGGCGCCAAGGGCGAGCAGCTCGACGGCTACTCGACCGCGCTCGGGCTGAGCGACGACGGCCGCTACGCGCTGTTCTCGTCCACGGCGACCAACCTGCTGCCCCAGGGCGGCACGCCGAACATCACCGAGATCTACGTCAAGGACCTGCGCAACGGCCACGTCGAGCGGGTCAGCGTCGCCGACGACGGCTCGAAGCTGGACGGCATGACTTTCCAGGCCTCGATCAGCGGCGACGGCCGGTACGTGGCGTTCAGCACCAGTGCCACCAACGTGCTGCCCGGCGGCTCGAAGCACCGCGGCGACATCTACGTCCGCGACCGCTGGACCGGCCGCACCGAGCTGGTCACCGCCGGTGGCCTGCCCAGCACCGACGACCAGAGCCGCTACGACGCCCAGAGCCCCTCGATCAGCCGGGACGGGCGCTACGTCGCCTACGTCTCCAACCGCGGCGACCTCGCGCCCGGCGCCGCGATCACCGGCCAGAACAATGTCTACGTCACCGACCGCTGGACCCACACCAGCCGGCTGGTCACCGTCGGCCTGGACGGCACTGCCGCCGACAGCAACTCCTTCAACCCGACGATCAGCGCGGACGGCTCCACCGTCGGCTTCGGCTCCAAGGCGGGCAACCTCGTGCCGGACGCCCCGAGCGTCACACCGTCGCTGGCGCGTGGGCCCCACTACTACCCGTATTACGTCTGGAAGGCCGGCACCGGCAGGACCACCGCCGGCAGCCTGGACGACACCGGGCACCTCGGCAGCGTCGCCTACGACGCCCGAGTCAGCCGGGACGGCCGCTACGCGGTCTACAGCCTCGCGACCTACGGCACCGGACAGCCCGGCCACGGCGGCACCCGGCTGGACGTGTACGTCCACGAGCTGGCCACCGGCAGGACCACCAAGGTCAACACCGGCCTGCCGGGCACGACCGCCGGCGGCGTCTCGTCCGGCGGCGCCATGACCGCCGACGACCGCTGGGTCTACTTCGACTCCACCGCCGACAACCTGGTCCCCGGCGACACGAACCAGGCCTGCGACGTGTTCCGCCGCGACCTGTGGACCGGGACGATCGAGCGAATCAGCCTGACGCGCGACGGCGGGCAGAGCGACACGGCCTCCTCCGGCCCCCGCGTGGACGCCACCGGCGACACGGTGATCTTCAACGCCAACGACGGCAACCTGGTGCCGGGAGACACCAACCTCCTGCAGGACGTCTTCGTGCGCCGCCCGTGACGCGCTGATTCCCCTGCGGGAGGGGCCGGTTGGAGCCGGGGCGCCCCTCACCCCTCCCGCAGGTCCAGGACGTCCTCGACCGGCCGGCGCGGGGTTGCCGCTCCGGGCGGGCCGTAGCCGA
>NZ_JBFBDY010000373.1:0-6231 GCF_040683475.1 Kitasatospora sp. NPDC093558
GCCTCGGCAACGCCGCGCTGGCCTCGGCCCGCCGCAAGGCGCCCGGCTTCGCGCTGCTCGGCGAGCCCGGCGAGGCCCGTGACATCGTCATGGAGCTCAAGTCCGTCGCCGACGTCGCCCTCGTGGGCTACCCGAGCGCCGGCAAGTCCTCGCTGATCTCGGTGCTCTCCGCCGCCAAGCCGAAGATCGCGGACTACCCGTTCACCACGCTCGTCCCGAACCTCGGCGTGGTCACCGCGGGCGACACCGTCTACACCATCGCCGACGTGCCAGGACTGATCCCCGGCGCCAGCCAGGGCCGCGGCCTCGGCCTGGAGTTCCTGCGCCACGTCGAGCGCTGCTCGGTGCTCGTGCACGTGCTGGACTGCGCCACCCTGGAGCCCGGCCGCGACCCGCTGAGCGACCTGGAGACCATCGAGGACGAGCTCGCCCAGTACGGCGGCCTGGACGACCGTCCGCGCCTGGTCGCGCTCAACAAGGTGGACGTCCCGGACGGCCAGGACATCGCCGACCTCACCCGCGCCTCGCTGGAGGAGCGCGGCTACCAGGTGTTCGAGGTGTCCGCCGCCTCCCGCAAGGGCCTGCGCGAGCTGAGCTTCGCGGTGGCGAAGATCGTCGCCGAGGCGCGCGCCGCCAAGCCGGTCGAGGAGTCCACCCGGATCGTGCTGCGGCCCACCGCCGTCGACGACGAGGGCTTCACCATCACCGAGGAGGACGGCGCCTACCGCATCCGCGGCACCAAGCCGGAGCGCTGGGTCCGCCAGACCGACTTCTCCAACGACGAGGCCGTCGGCTACCTCGCCGACCGCCTCGCCCGCCTTGGCGTCGAGGAGAAGCTGTGGAAGGTCGGGGCGCACGAGGGCGACACCGTCATCATCGGCCCGGACGAGAACGCCGTCGTCTTCGACTGGGAGCCGACCATGGCCGCCGGCGCCGAGATGCTCGGCCGCCGCGGTGAGGACCACCGCTTCGAGAACCCGCGTCCGGCGGTCGACCGCCGCCGCGAGAAGCAGAAGGGCCGGGACGCCGCCGAGCAGGAGTTCCTGGAGTTCGAGGCGCTGTCGAGCGGCCGGCAGGCCGCCATCGAGGGCGACGACGAGGACTGAGCCGGTCGACGCGAAACGGCCCCGCCACCTTCGAAAGGGTGGCGGGGCCGTTTCGTGTGTTCGGATCCGACGGGACGTCACTTCGTCCAGGCGGCCTGGACCTTGGTGATGTCGGCGGCGTCGCCGTAGCCGACGAACGCCGGGGTGGAGCCGGGCGCGAAGCTCACGATGTCGCAGCCCTTGAACGCGACGCCCTTGGTGGCGCCCGACCAGCTCGGGGTGTTGCACTTGGCGACCGGCGTCGACGAGGACGGGTTGGCGAACATGCCCAGGTTGCCGCCGGCGTCGAGCACCTTGAACTTGGAATCGGGGGCGCTGAAGGTGAGCTTGCTGTCACCGAGGTTCTTGATGGTCCAGCTCACGTAGAACAGTGAACGGCCGTCCAGGCCGGCCGTGTTGGCCTTGGCGTCCTGGAGGTCCTTCAGCGAGCCCGGCTCGATGCCGGTGACGGTGATCTCCAGCTTGGCGGCGGTGTTCGAGGTCTTGTCGGTGAAGTCGACGGTGGCCGGCTGGCCGAACTTCACCGAGGTGCCGGCCTGCGGCAGGCCCTTGCCGCCGGCAGCGCCGCCCGTCGCGCCGGCGGTGCCGGCAGTGCCGGCACCGCCCGCGGCGGCACCGGTGGCCGCGCCGGTCGGGGCGGCCCCGCCCGTGGCAGCACTGCCGCCGGTGGCGGCGCCACCCGTGGCCGCGCCGGTGGCCGCTCCGGTCGGCGCGGCGGCCGAACCGGTGGAGCCGCCCGAGGCGGCGTTGGTGTCCGAGTTGTCCGGGCCGCAGGCGGCCAGCGACAGGGCGGTGGCCGCCGCCAGCGCGGCGACGGTCAGCTTCGTGGTGTACGAACGCATGGTGCGCTAACTCCTGGGCGCGCGACCGCGAACCGTTGCCGGCATGCCCAGTGCGGTGCCGCCCGATGGCATTGGGTGTCGAAGACGAGTGGGTCCAGCGGGCAAGAAGCCGTCCCCCGATCTGGCTTTCGGTCAGGGACCATACCAGCCATCCGGATTGGCGGCCGGGCTGTGGCGAGGCCGTGACAGGGCCGGGTCCAGCCGGTGAAACACCCTGCGGACGACCTGCACGGATCGCGTAGATTTCGGGGGTGACGGCCGGTCCGGGCCCCGGCGGCCCGGTCCACCCGGCGGCCGTACCCGCACCACACCGGAAGGGCGTACAGCGAGATGAGCGACGACTCACTGCGGCAGGAGGTGCTGACCGCACGGCGCATCGTCGTCAAGGTCGGCTCCTCCTCGCTCACCACCGCGGCCGGCGGCCTGGACGCCGACCGCGTCGACGCCCTCGTGGACGCGCTCGCCAAGGTGCGCACCCGCGCGGACGCACCCGAGGTCGTCCTGGTCTCCTCCGGCGCCATCGCCGCCGGCCTCGCCCCGCTCGGCCTGGAGAAGCGGCCAAAGGACCTGGCCCGCCAGCAGGCCGCCGCGAGCGTCGGGCAGGGCCTGCTCGTCGCCCGGTACACCGCCTCCTTCGCGCGGTACGGCATCCGGGTCGGCCAGGTGCTGCTCACCGCCGAGGACGCCAGCCGGCGCGCCCACTACCGCAACGCCTACCGCACCCTCGACCAGCTGCTGGCGATGGGCGCGATGCCGGTCGTCAACGAGAACGACACCGTCGCCACCGCCGAAATCAAGTTCGGTGACAACGACCGGCTGGCCGCGCTGGTCGCCCACCTCGTCCGGGCCGACCTGCTCGTCCTGCTCTCCGACGTGGACGGCCTCTACGACGGCGACCCGGCCCGCCCCGGCACCAGCCGGATCGCCGAGGTGAGCGGCCCGCACGACCTCGACGGCATCGAGATCGGCAGCGCGGGCAAGGCCGGCGTCGGCACCGGCGGCATGGTCACCAAGGTCGAGGCGGCCCGCATCGCCACCGGCGCCGGCATCCCGGTGGTGCTCACCGCGGCCAGCCACGCCGCCGACGCGCTGGCCGGCCGGCCCACCGGCACCCTGTTCCTGCGCACCGGCAGCCGCACCTCCGACCGGATGCTGTGGCTGGCCCACGCGAGCAGCCCGCGCGGCGCCCTGCACCTCGACGCGGGGGCCGTCGCGGCGGTCGTCTCCGGGGGCGCCTCGCTGCTCCCGGCCGGGGTCGTCAAGGTCGACGGTGAGTTCGCCGCGGGTGATCCGGTGGACCTGATTGCCGAAAACGGCCACATCGTGGCGCGCGGGCTGGTCAACTTTGATGCGAGGGAGTTGCCCCGCCTGCTCGGCCGGTCCACCCGTGACCTGGCCCAGGAGCTCGGCGCCGCGTACGAGCGGGAGGTCGTCCACCGCGACGACCTGGTCGTCCTGCGCGGCTGACCCGCCGGAGCGGGACGGGTGCCGGCCGGGGGCCGCTCCGCACGGGGGAGGGGCCCGGCCGACGGGCGAGGAGGGGCGCAGCCGTACGCGCCGGCCGAGCGCCGGCGGGACGGGTGGGGGGACGACAGGGACATCGCCGAACAGGAGGCCGCCGGTGGAACGCAGGCGCGAGGCAGCGCTGACCGGTGGAACGGCGGGCCGGCGGCTGACCAGCATCGACGGCGGACGCGGGGACGGCCCCGCCGAGCCGTCCGGTCCGCCACCCGGACCCGGCGGGGTGCGCAGGCTGCGGCCGGAGCGCCGGGACGCGGGGGAGCCGCCGACCGTGCCCGAGCAGGCCCGGCTGTGGCACGTGGTGCTGAGCGTGGCCGGGCAGGTCACGCCGCTGTCCTCGCTGCGCGCCTCGCTGGAGCGGCTCGCGCACGACCACTCGTTCTTCCTGACCGCCCGGTACGCCGCCGACCACGCGGAGATCCGCTACTGGGAGCAGGCCAGGGACCTGCACGACGCGGCGGCGATCGCGCTGCGGCTGTGGGGCGAGCACAAGGTGACCGCGAACCTGCCGCCGTGGGAGATCGTCGGCCTGGAGGTCGTCGACCGGGCGACCTACCACAAGCGGGTGGCGGAGGGCTTCGGCGATCCGCCGCCGCACCTGGGCGGGGTGCACCCGTACTGACGCGCCCCGGCTGAGGCACCCGGGCTGAGGCACCCGGGCTGAGGCACCCGGACTGACCGGGCCGTTGCCGGGCGGGCGTTGTCGGGCGGGCCGTCTCAGCGGGCGAAAAGGCGGCCCGGCGGGCGTGGCGCAGTCGCTACCCTTGGCGCATGACCAGCGACCTCGCCACCGCCGACAGCCCCGTCCTCGCCGTAGCGCGCCGTGCCCGGGAGGCCGCCGCCGCGCTCGCCCCGCTGCCGCGCAGTGCGAAGGACGCCGCGCTGCTCGCGGTCGCGGACGCGCTGGTCGCCCGCAGTGCCGAGGTCGTCGCGGCCAACGCCGAGGACGTGGCCCTGGCCCGCGGGGCGGGGACGGCCGAGTCGGTGATCGACCGGCTGACGCTGACCGACGAGCGGATCGCGGCGATCGCCGCCGACGTGCGCAGCGTGGCCGGCCTGCCCGACCCCGTCGGCGAGGTCGTGCGCGGCTACACGCTGCCGAACGGCCTGGACGTGCGCCAGGTGCGGGTGCCGCTCGGCGTGGTCGGCATCATCTACGAGGCCCGGCCGAACGTGACCGTCGACGCCGCCGCGCTCTGCCTCAAGTCGGGCAACGCGGTGCTGCTGCGCGGTTCGGCCTCCGCCTACCGTTCCAACACCGCCCTGGTCGCCGTCCTGCGGGACGCCGTCGTCGCGGCCGGGCTGCCCGCGGACGTGATCCAGCTCGTCCCGGGCGAGAGCCGGGACTCGGTGCAGGAGCTGATGCGCGCCCGCGGCCTCGTGGACGTGCTCATCCCGCGCGGCGGCGCCTCGCTGATCCGTGCGGTCGTCGAGGGCTCGACCGTGCCGGTGATCGAGACCGGCACCGGCAACTGCCACGTCTACGTGGACGCGCGGACCGACCTGGCGATGGCCGTCGGCATCCTGCTGAACTCCAAGGCGCAGCGGGTCAGCGTGTGCAACGCGGCCGAGACGCTGCTCGTCCACCAGGACGTCGCGGAGGCCTTCCTGCCGCTCGCCCTCGCCGCCCTGGCCGGTGCCGGGGTGACGGTGCACGGCGACGACGCGGTGCTCAAGGCCGCCGAGGGCACCGGCGCCACCGTCGTGCCGGCCACGGACGAGGACTGGGGCGCGGAGTACCTGTCGTACGACATCGCCGCCGCCGTGGTGCCCTCGCTGGACGCCGCCGTCGAGCACATCCGCCGCTGGTCCTCCGGCCACACCGAGGCGATCGTGACGACCTCGCAGGCCGCGGCCCGGCGCTTCACCCAGCTGGTCGACTCGACCACCGTCGCCGTCAACGCCTCCACCCGCTTCACCGACGGCGGCGAGTTCGGCTTCGGCGCAGAGATCGGGATCTCCACCCAGAAGCTGCACGCCCGCGGTCCGATGGGCCTGCCGGAGCTGACCAGCACCAAGTACATCGTCACTGGTGACGGGCACGTCCGGGGCGAGGCGGCGCAGACCGTGGGCGGGGACGCCGCCGCCGTCTGAGCGGGGGCGGACGGGGCTGCCGGGCGGGGGCGGACTGGGGGCGCTGAACAGCGCGAACGGGGTCCGCGTCACACGTGTGACGGACCAACTGGCAGGAGCCACAGACAAATCGCCCGCCCGGTAATACGCTGAATCCGTGGCTGAGGATGTGGGGGGCTTGCCGTACCCCGACGGCTCCGACCACGGTGGTGCGGACGACGAGTTCGCCACCGTGGTCTTCGACGAGGCCTTCGTCCGGTCCGCCGCCGTGCACGAGCCGACGGCCAAGGAGCGGCAGCTCGCCGCTGCCGAGGCCCGGCTGGAGCCGGACACCGCGGGGCCGGGCTGGGGCTATGACGTCCCGGTGGGGGACGGGGTGCCGCTGGAGCTGCGCCCGTACCCGAGCCGGCTCGACGACGACCACCTCTACCCTGACCCGTGGTCAGGGCCGGGCCGGGCGGTGGGCCGTTCGGGCCGCCGCCGGGGCCGGCGCGACGGCGACCCGGTGCGGGCGCACGGGCGCTACGTCGCCCAGCAGCGCTGGCACCGGCCGGTCGCGTGGGTGCTCGCGGTGATCATGGGCGTGAGCCTGGTGGCGGTCGCCGTCGCGGCGATCTACCAGGGCGTGGGCGGCTCCTCCGGCGCGCCCCGGCGGCCGGAGTCCGGCAGCAGCAGCGCCGGGGTCGACC
>NZ_JBFBDY010000374.1:0-6225 GCF_040683475.1 Kitasatospora sp. NPDC093558
GGAGCGTCCGGCCGGCGCCGGGGACGGGCGGGGTTCACACGCCGGCGGGCTCCGGTCGGGGTGCCTCGTCGCGCTGTTCGGCGGCGGCTTCGCCGTCGCCGGGCGACAGGGTCTTCTCCAGCCGCTCGGGAAGTGCCCACCGGTACAGCGGGACGGCGCCGGCCGTGGTGATGACGGCGACCAGGACGAGCATGGAGAAGACCTCCTGGCTGATCATCCCCTGGGCGAGCCCGATGTTGATGAAGATGAGGATCATCAGCCCGCGGGCGTTCATCAGGCCGCCGACCGCCCAGGACTCGCGCCAGGAGAAGCCGGTGGCACGCATCGACAGGGCGCAGCCGAAGAACTTGCCGACGAAGCCGGCGGCGAGGATCAGCAGGAAGGGCAGGATCGTGACCCAGCCGCCGAGGCCGTTCAGCCGGGTGTTGAGCCCGGAGAAGGCGAAGAAGATCGGCACCAGGAGCACGCAGACGACGTCCATCATCCGGGCGTGCAGGGCCTGGCGGAAGGCGGGGTCGCGCGGCATGGCGAGGCCCGCGACGAAGCCGCCGAAGACCGAGTAGATGCCGATGTAGTCGGTGAACAGGCCGGAGGCGAGCACGATGGCGACGACGAGGTACATCTGGTCGAAGCCGAAGCGGCCGGTGCGCGCGACCTGACGGCCCAGCGGGCGCAGCAGCCTGGCGACGCCGCCGAGCATGACGGCGACGAAGACGGCGGTGAGCCCGATGGTGCGCAGGGCCTGGCCGGGGCCGGAGCCGGAGTGCAGGGCGGACAGGACGGCGAGGAAGCACCAGGCGGCGGCGTCGTCGATCGAGGCGCCGAGGAGGGTCATCCGGCCGATCCGGCTGTTCTCCAGTCGCCGCTCGTACAGGATGCGGGCGAGCATCGGGAAGGCGGTGATGGACAGGGCGCCGCCGATGAACAGCGCGAACTCGAAGGTGCCGATCCCGGGCCCGGCGAGGCGGTCGTGGAGCACCCAGGCGACCCCGGCGCCGAGCAGCAGGGAGGGCAGGATGCCGGAGACCGCGAGGACGGCGGCGTTCTTGGTGTCCTTCCCGCCCTTGCCCGAGCCGTGGTCCAGGCCGGCGCCGACGAGGAACATGAAGACGGTCAGGCCGATGGTGCTGAGGACGTACAGGACGGGCTTGACCTGCGGGGCGAAGACGGCCTCCTGAGCGGAGGGGAAGAGCGCGCCGAAGAAGGTCGGGCCGAGCAGGACGCCCGCGACCATCTCGCCGAGGACGCGCGGCTGCTTGGCCCACAGCGCCAGGCGTCCGCAGAGGGCGGAGGCGATGAGGATGACGACGATGGCGGGCAGGACGTGGAGGGTCAGGTCGAGGTTCTTGTCGGTGGTGCCCGCTGCTAGCAGGGCTGGTGGCTGCACGGTGGTTTCTCGCCCCCGGTGTGGTTTTTCAGGACTGTGTCGAGACGTACGACGTGGTGCCGGTGGTGCCGGTCGTGCCGGTGGTGTCGGTCGTGGCCGGGGCGCCGGTCGTGGCCGGGGTGCGCGGGCGGAGGCCGAGCACGGCGGGCCAGCGGGCGTCGTCGGGCGCGACGACGAGGGACTTGGCGTACCAGCTGTCGAAGAACGCGAGGACGAACATCGGCAGCAGCGTCCAGACGGCGACGCGTTCCAGTGGGGCGTTGCCGGTGAGCGCTCCGATGATGACCACGACGAACACGTTCGGGTAGGTCATGGCGACGTAGTCGTCCAGGGTCTGGACGTGCCGCCTGCGCTTGAGCAGCGACGCGATCAGCCGGAGCCCGACCGCGATGGCGGTGGCCGCCGGCGCGTAGGTCGGGAAGCCGGACAGGTCGAGATGGAGGGCGACCAGGACGACGAATCCGGTGAGCAGCAGGACGGCCACGTAGCCGTTGCGTTCGCCGAACTTGGCGGTGCGGATCGGCGAGCGCTGTCGCAGCTGCCGCACGAGGAGGTAGGCGGCGACGACGATGCCGGTGGAGGTGGCGGCGCTGATGGCGATGGCCGGGACGACGTGGTCGTGCAGGGTGAGCGCGAGCACGCCGGTGAAGGAGAACGTGGCGGCGATGGAGGAGAGCAGGACCTGCGCGAAGGTCGGCATGATCATCCCGCCGAGGCAGCGGCTGACCGTCATGGCGACCACCGAGCTCGGCGTGGCCAGGAAGACCGCGGCGAACACGGCGGTGCTGGTGCTCCCGGCTCCCCACCAGTGCAGGAGCGCGGCGAAGGCGAGCGGAAGGACGAGGTAGCGGACCGCGACCGAGCGCAGGATGCCCTTGTCGGTGACGAACCGGCGGGCGTTCTCCAGCTCGATCCGGCACATGGTGATGACGCTGGCCGCCACCAGGAGGAGCAGGAGCAGGTAGGGCGAGGCGTCGACGCGCAGCCCGGCGAGGTTGCCGAGGAGGCCGGCGGCCAGTCCGGCGCAGAAGACGACGGGGTGGTTGACGACGATCCAGTCGTAGACCATGTTCATGGTCTTGTTCTCGTTCTTGACGTACCCGTGGATCCGGTCGCCCTGGAGCATCTGGGAGTTGGGCAGCCGCAGGTCGTAGGACTCGTCGACGGGCCGGTCGAGGATGAACCGGCAGATGAGCTCGACGACGTACTTGTGCGAGACCACGCAGACCACCTCGCCGCGGCGCAGGGCGGGCAGGAGCTCCTGTTCGTAGAAGGCGTGGACGCGGGCGCGGAACTGCTCGAAGGTCTCGCCCCCGCGCATGGTGGGGCTGTCGCCGTTCATGGCGCGCTCGTACTCGGCGATGCCGTGGCGGCGCTGGAGGATGGACTTGCACTCCAGGGTGTAGCTGCCGAAGTCGCGTTCCATGAGGCGCTCGTCGACGACGGTCTCGGGGCCGTCCTCGCCCCGGTCGCCGAGGATGATTCCGGCGGTCTCGAAGGCGCGCGAGAGCGGGGAGACGTAGACGCGGTCGAAATGCCGGCCGCGGTGGTTGCCCGCGACCTTCTCGGCCTGCTCCCGGCCGAGGATGGTCAGGGGCGCGTCGCGGGAGCCGGCGATGCGGTGGACGGAGTTGCAGGTCGACTCGCCGTGCCGGACCATGAACAGCCGGCTGAGGAGCTCCTGTTCGGCCGGTGCCGCCATCAGGCGTCCTTCGCCGAGGTGAATGCGACCTGGTCGGCGTACTGCGAGCGCCAGTCGGCGAGGCGGGTGATGTCGCACAGGTTCTGCACGGCGTGGCGCTCCACGAGGACCGAGAGCATGGAGCCCAGGCGGCGGGCCTGGTCGGCGGTGGCGTCGAACTCGCGGACGATCGCGTCGCCGAACCGGGCCAGGTCGTCCTCCAGGATCCCGCGGTACTTGCGCCGCTCGTCCTTGTCGTACGCCTGCAGGTAGTTGAGGGCGTTGGGGTAGGCGGTCTCGCGGGCGAAGCCGAGAACCCGCTCGCGCAGCCGGGCGGTGTCGACCTCGCCGGTGGTGCTGCCGAGGTCGCCGACGAGCCAGTCGGTGCTGCGCACGAGGCAGTGGTGGACGCCGTCCGGGATGTTCACGAGTTCCCCGTCGCTGTCGTGCCTGAGCCGGCGAAGGACCTCCGTCGCGGTGTCGAAGCACTGGTTGCGCAGGGTGCCGATGCTGAAGACGAACGCGCCGAGCCGTCCGCGCCGGGTGGTCTCGTCACCCTGGCGCATCGGGCCGACGCCGAAGAGGCCCCGGGCCTCGGTGCCGGCGGCGGAAACAAGCTGGCCGTGCTCGCCGACCTCGATGCCGCGGTGGGTCTTGCCCTGCGGCCGGGCGTACTTGTGGCCGTGGACGAGGCCGTCCCACAGGGGGTGCTCGGCACGGTCGTAGTCGGTGTTGTTGCCGAGGCAGTTGACGACGCGGTCGACGAGGAGGTCGGGCTGGTCGGCGAAGACGACGCGGACCTTGGTGCCGCCCTCGGCGGGGCACATGTCGAGCAGGTGGCCGGGGTTGACGGTCACGGTCCTGGCCGCGCCGTTGAAGCCGCGCATGCGGTCGCGGACGACGCCGCCGATCTCCTGCACGGTGCTGGTGCGGTTGGTGACGATGAGGCTCTTGTACCGGTCGAGGAGCATCCGCACGTCCGCGGCGTCCATGCGGGAGACGAGCTCGATGACGTACGGCTCCCACGCCTTCATGACGCGCTCGGCGAAGACGCCCTCCGCGACCTCGCCGCCGTGGAGTTCGCGCAGGTGGGCGTACTCGGCGCGGACACCCTCGACGACGGTCTCCGGGGTGAGGTCCGCCGCGTCGAGGAACGGCGGGCGGCGGGCCTGCCAGATGTCGTGCTGGTGGTCGGTGGGGTAGGTGCCGTGCATGTGGCCGCCGCGCGAGCTGATGACGATCTGCCCGGTGTGGCCGGCGTTGACGAGGGAGACGACGGCGTCGAAGGCGGACAGCGCGGAGCCGGCGACCAGGACGGTCTCGTCGGGGGCGACCGACCGGAACTGCGCCTGGGCGCCCGGGGCGTAGGGGTCGGCGATGAACCGGTCGGAGTGCTTCAGCCGGTGGTAGAACGGCCGCTGCACGGGGGCGAGGTGGCCGGTGGCCAGGACGACGTAGTCGGCGTGCAGGGTGAGCACCTCGCCGTCCGCGCTGCCCGTGCGTCCCATGCCGTCCTTGCTTCCCATGCCGTCCGTGCTTCCCATGCCGTCCGCGCTGCCCGTGCTGCCCGTGCCGCCCGCTTCCGCGGTGACGTAGGTGACGGCGTACCCGTCGCCCTCGGCCCGCACGTCGATGGTGTCGCCCGCCAGCTCGGTGAGCGTGACGTCGTGGTGGGCGTCGGCGGCGGCGCGGCGCAGCCGCTCGGCCAGGTACTGGCGGAAGATCCGGCGGGGGACGACGCAGGAGATGCCGAACACGTGGTAGCGCCAGTTCTGCGGCCAACTCGACCGGTCGGCCTCATCGTTGGCCCACTCCAGGAAGTCCTCGGGGTGCTCGCGCCGCAGGGTGATGCGGCCGGCCTGGATGTTGAGCATGTGGTCCCAGGTCGTGGACGCCTCACCGAAGGCGATGCCGCCGTAGCGGTACCCCTCCTCGCGTTCGATCAGGCAGATCTCCACCGGGGAGTCGGCGTACTGGAGCAGACGGGTGGTGGTCAGGGTGCCGGAGAACCCGGCGCCGATCACGGCTATGCGCTTGCGGCCGCCCGGCGCGGCGGTGTGCTTCATCATCATCGTCAATTCCCCCTCGGTATGTGTCGGTTCGGCGCGTTCGCCGACGTGCTCGCCGACGTGCTCGCCGACGTGCTCGACGGCGTGCTGGTCGGCGTGCTCAGAGCCACTCGTGCGCGAAGCGCACGGCTAGGCCGCCCTTGATCGAGTTGTGGACGATGCAGCCCCGCTCGGCCTTCAGCAGCGGCTTGGTGAGCACGCCCTCCAGGGCGGCCGGGGCGGACACCGTCACCGTCAGCTCGGAGAACCGGGTCGGGGCGGGCACCAGCGCGCCGTCGACCCGCACCTGCACCCCGGAGGGGTCGGCGTCGGGGTCCGAGGCCTTCAGCGCCGCCAGGAACGTGCTCAGGTAGCAGCCGCCGAGGGCGAGCAGGAGGTACTCGCCGCCCATGGGGCCGGCGTCGGTGCCCTCCTTCTCCACCGGGCGGTCGACGGTGACGGAGTGGGTGCGGGCCTGGCCCTCCACCACGCTCCCGCCGACCGGGTGCAGGGTCACGCTGATGTCTGCCATGGCTTGCTGGGTTCCTTTCCGGCATGGCGTGCCGCCGGTGCTCGCGTCGTCGGCCGTGTCCTCGGTGAAGTCCTCGGTCGCGGCCCGCCGTTGCCCGGCGAAGATCGATTCCCAGCATCCGGATCCGCGGCCGGTCGGGAGCGGACCGTGGACGATCCTGGACGGCCCCGGGCCGGTGCCCGCCTGGCGAGAATCGGCTTGACAGGGCACGGCCGACCTTCGCTAACTTGGAACGTACGTTCCTGGATAGGTTCGGCGGGTGTCAGCGGGGGAGGGCGTCGGTGCTGCAGGAAGTGGACGCGGGCAGAGTTCGCACGATGGACGAGTTCGTCGCGGAGCTCAGGAGGTTGAAGACCTGGGCCGGGAACCCGTCCATCACGCAGATCACTCGGCGCGTGCATCTCGCGTGGCAGCGCGCCGGTCGTCCCCCGAGCGAATGGCCGGCGCGCTCGACCGTCGGCAACTGCTTCCAGCTCGGCCGCCGCCGGCCCAACGCGGACCTGCTGCTCGCCGTCGTGCACGCGCTGGTCGTCGGTGACGCCGCCGCGGTCTCCGCCTGGAGGCTGGCACTGCGCAC